>JBJOIK010000114.1:0-3535 GCA_046047135.1 Actinomycetota bacterium | reverse complement strand
CTATGGCGCTTCTTACGTCCTGCTCGCGATCGTGATCGTGGTGCTGGGAGGTGTGAACCCCTACGGTGGGTTTGGAACCGTCACCGGCGTCATCCTCGCGACAGCGGTACTCCAGATGGTGGCATCTGGCTTCAACGCTTTGCGTTTCAGCCAGTTCTTCTACCAGCTCGCTCAGGGTTTCGTGCTGATCGCCGTGATGATTCTGAATGACTACGTCGATAGGCGTCGAATGAAGGCGAAGAAAGACAAGGCGCCGAAAGAATCGTGAGTCTCGAAGCCAGGCTGGAGAAATACTGCCTGACGATGGCCACGTCAGGCAGGGAAGAGCCGATGATTCGGGCGATTTCTGAGGACCTGGGAAAGTTCACTTCGGACATCACCGTGGATTCCTTCGGGAATGTGATGGCTCGCTTCAAGGCAGCCTCACCCACTGAGGACACCGTGATGCTCTTTGCCCACACCGACCAGCTCGGCATGGTGGTGACCAAGATCGAAGACTCAGGTTTCATTCGAGTCGTTCGATTGGGTGGTGTTCCGGAGCGCGTTCTTGCCGGGAGCGTGGTGAAAATCATCGCGCATGACGGAGACGTCGTGACCGGGGTCATTGGGACTCCTCCGCACCACCTGACTCCAGAATCTATGAAGTATGTCGTCCCCACGATCGATAAGGCATACATCGATGTGGGTGCCTCGAGCGCTGCCGAGGTTGCGAAGCTCGGTATTCAGCCAGGTGACCACGTCGCATACGAACCCCGATTTGAGCGGCTTGCAGGCAACAGAGTGGCCGGCACCAGTATTGATGACCGCGGTGGGTGTGCCGTCCTAGTCGGTGTTGCTGAAGCGCTCGCGGCGAAACCCGCGAAAGTCAACGCGGTCCTAGTGGCAACGGTCCAGGAGGAGTTCAACCTTCGGGGCGCCATGTTGGCTGCCGAGAAAATCAAACCTGTCGCAGCAATCTCGCTCGATTTGGTGGCTGCCGGTGACACCCCTGAGATGGGAAGCCCGAATGGCATCAAGGTAGGCAACGGCCCCGTCATGGGCCTCTACAGCTTCCATGGGCGGGGAACACTCAACGGGGTTATCCCTCACCCCGGTCTTGTCGAGATGGTGGAAAAGACAGCAAATAAGGGAAAAATTCCGCTTCAGAAGCATGCCACCGTGGGATTGCTCACCGACGCGTCCTACGTGCAGTTTGTGAACGGGGGAACCCCGTCCCTCGATTTGTGCTGGCCCACTCGCTACACCCACACTGGAGTCGAGATGTGCTCGCTCGACGACCTTGCAGGTTTGCAGAAGCTCGCCATCGACGTGGTCGCGGGCTTCCCCCAGAAATGGGATGCCACTAGGCACTAGAAATACCCGAGAAAACAGGAGGCAGACGATGACGACCGACCTACTGATGGGAATCGACGTAGGAACCTACGAAACCAAGGGGGTTCTGGTCACCCCCGAAGGAAAAGTGGTGGCCACCGAGGTCAAGCCTCACAAGATGATTTTTCCCCGTGCTGGCTGGGCCGAGCATGACCCTGAGGGCACCTGGTGGGGCGATGTGAGGGACGTCAGTCAGGCTTTGCTGAAAACCGAGGGCATCTCTGCCGACCAGGTGAAGGGTGTCGGTATCAGTGCCATTGGTCCAGACGTGTTGCCGATTGATGAAAACTTCCAGCCGCTTCGCAACGGCATTCTCTATGGGGTTGATACCAGGGCGGTCGATGAAATTGCCGAAATGAATGAGCGCTTCGGCGAAAACTACATTTTCAATGCCTGCGGAAACGCCCTCTCCTCCCAAGCGACAGGGCCCAAGATTCTGTGGATCAAGAAGAACGAGCCAGAGATTTACAAGAAGGCTCGTTGGTTTGTCGATGCCACGACCTTCATTGTGGCGAGACTCACCGGTCGAGTGGTCGTCGACCACTTCTCGGCAGGCTCCCACCACCCCATGTATGACCCGTGGAAGCGTGACTGGAATGACGAGCTCAACGACGGAATTGTGGAGCGCGAGAGGCTCCCTGAGCTCGCGTGGAGCCATGAAATTGCCGGCAGTGTCAACGAGTGGGCGTCGAAAGAAACCGGTTTGAATGTGGGGACCCCCGTCTCTGTGGGAACCATCGACGCCGGGGCGGAAGCCTTCAGCGTCGGAGTGACCCAACCTGGCGAAATGATGATGATGTATGGCTCGACCATCTTCATGATTCAGGTCACCGATAACGACCAGGCCAGGGACAAGCGCCTGTGGGTGGCCCCCTACCTGTTTCCAGGAACCTGGTGTCTCCTCGCCGGCATGGCGACCTCAGGAGCGTTGACGAGGTGGTTCAGGGACTCCTTTGCTGCCGACCTCGTCGCGGCTGAACAAGCAGGCGGTGAACCTGCATATGGAGTGTTGACCCGTGAAGCAGGGGAATCAGCCCCTGGTTCACAGGGCGTCATTGTCTTGCCGTATTTCTCAGGGGAGCGAACACCGATTAATGACCCGAAAGCCAAGGGTGTGATCTTTGGTCTGAGCCTGACGCATACCCGTGGGGATCTTTTCCGAGCCACCTTGGAGGGCATGGGTCATGGCATCAAGCAGCACGTGGACATGTTTACCGATATGGGTGCTCCTCCGCACACCATCCAAGCGGTTGGAGGAGGAACGAAGAACTCGGTATGGCTTCAGAGCGTGAGTGACATCAGCGGTGTGCCACAGAAAGTTGCGCCTGTGACTGTGGGTGCGTCCTACGGTGATGCGCTGCTCGCTGCGATTGCTACCGGCATTGCCAGTGGCCCTGAAGCCATCCGGCAGTGGCAGGGAGAGGGCACGGTGGTCACACCAAACCCCGCAATGGCCGCGACGTATGCTCCTCTCCACGAGGTGTATACGAGCCTGTACCAAGCCACAAAGGAGCAGATGCATACGCTCCACGAGCTCGGATACTAGGGAATCAGAGCGACCCGATACGAGGGCTTGGCAGACAGGTACTCAAACGCTGCCTTTGCCTCAGTAAGGGGAAAGGTCTTCTCCATAATCGGGGTGAGATCAATCTCCCCTGCGGCGATAATCTCGGTGGCTCTCCTGTGGTCTTGAATATCGGCGCTGACCGCGCCGATAATTCGCACCTCAGTGTTGTGAACCCAGTTTGGGTCGACCTCGAGTGGCTCAACCGGGTGTGCGGAGGCAAATAAGCACAGTGTTCCCCTCGGCTGGAGAACCTTGAGGCCTTGTTCGTTGACCGCTTTCGAACCAATAGCGGTGACGACACCATCCACCCCACCGGGGAAGGCTTCCAGGATGGCATCCACGGCATCACCGGTGCTGAGAATGGTTCTTCTGATGCCGTGAGCGGACGCGAGATCCAATCGCTCCTGCTCCATATCAACCAGGGCGACATCGACTCCGGTGTGCTGAAGTACGAGGGCGTTGAGCAATCCCATGGGGCCAGCGCCAAAGACAACGGCGGTGTCGCCTTGTTTCATTCCCATCACACGAACGCCGTGAACGGCACAAGATAGTGGCTCGGCGAGGCAGGCTAGTTCAAAAGGGGCATCCCCCACGGGA
>JBJOIK010000113.1:0-3548 GCA_046047135.1 Actinomycetota bacterium | reverse complement strand
TGGGAGGGTACCCGCGTTGACTACGCAGGGGCGGGGCTCACCTGGTACGGCATGGGATATCGTCCGCGAACAGGCGACAAGGTCCCGAAAAAGGCGCAACAACCCACGCCCGTTCTGTTTGGCACAGGCTCGGCCATGTTTGTTCGTCGAGCAGTCTTCGAGCAACTGAAAGGCTTTGACGAGTCATTCTTCATGTTCTTCGAAGACGTCGATTTTGGATGGCGATTGAACCTGGCCGGCTTCACCTTCCTTTATCAGCCAAAGTCCAGAGCCTTTCATCGATACCACCAATCGATGGGTGGAATTCCTCATCACCGTGAGCAGTTTCTTCTGGAAAGAAACGCTCTCTTTTGCCTCTACAAGAACCTTGATGATGCCTCCCTTGCTCGAGTATTGCCAGGCGCCATGTTGGCCTCCGTCACACGGTCAGTTGTTAGCTCAGGAGTCGACACGTCGGCGTTTGATCTCCAAAAGGCATCGACGAGTGGCCCTACTACCGAGGTGCCTTCAGATGCTGTGGTACCGCTTTTCGCGATGCACAAGTTTGTCGATGCACTCCCTGATTTGATGCGCAAGCGACACCAAATTCAATCGACCAGAAAACGCTCTGATGCGGCACTGTGGCGACTTTTCGGAGAGACAAATGCCGCGATGTCCACGGATGCCAGATATCTTCGAGGCTATGACGCGATCGTGGAGGCCTTTCGAGTGAATGACGAGCCGGCAGCCCTGAAGGTCTTAATCGTTACCGGGGATCCGATCGGAAAGAAACTGTCGGGTCCAGGGATCAGAGCGTGGCATATGGCTGCAGCGCTCGCAGGGAAACATGATGTGACACTCGTGAGCTTGAGCGGCGTTGATGAAGCGATGACGACAGATTTTCGCCTTGCTTTTGTTGAGCCTGGAGATGACAAGACGTTCTCCGGTTGGGAGTCGTGGGCAGACACGATCGTCTTCCAGGGCCACGCGATGGAACTTTTCCCATCATTACGCTCGAGCAAAAAACACCTTGTCGTAGACATCTATGACCCCATGCACTTGGAGCAGCTCGAACAGGCACGCCACTTACCCCCAGACCAGTGGGAACAGCAAGTATCCGATGCCGCAGCGACAATTGAAGCCCAGCTCCGAGTAGGCGATTACTTTCTTTGTGCATCGGAAAGACAGCGGCACTTTTATCTGGGCCAGCTGACCACCCTCGGCAGAATCACTCCAGGGGCCTATGCGACAGATCCGCACTTTGACAACCTCATCGGGGTTGTCCCCTTTGGACTTCCTGATACAGACCCCGTGAAGACTCGGTCAGCACTCAAAGGGGTGGTTCCTGGGATAACAGCATCTGACAAGGTCATGGTGTGGAGCGGTGGAATCTATGACTGGTTTGACCCGCTGACTCTGATTCGCGCCACAGCGGAGCTTGCGAAGAAGCGCCCCTCAGTCAAGTTATTTTTTATGGGCACTGCTCACCCTCACCCTGGAGTTCCCGAGATGCCGATTGTGCGGTCCTCCCGCGATCTTGCTCGGGAGCTTGGAGTCCTCGACACTCACGTCTTCTTCAACGACTCCTGGGTTGACTATGGCGATAGACAGAATTATCTGCTCGAGGCAGACCTTGGGGTCAGTACCCACCGCTCACACCTTGAAACTACATTTTCTTTCCGGACAAGAATCCTTGACTACCTGTGGGCTTCACTACCCATGGTGGTCACAGAAGGTGATCACTTTGCCGAAGAAGTGCGTACTCATGGTATGGGAATCGTCGTTCCAGCAGGAGACGTGGAAGCGCTTTCTACAGCCCTCGAGAGTGTGTTGTTCGATGACAAGATTCGCACCAAGGCGTTGAAGGCCTTAGGTCAAATAAGAGAGAACTATCGTTGGCGCTCGGTTCTTTCTCCCTTAGTAGCTCATCTTGATGCTCTGGCAAGAGGCTCGATTCCACTTGCCAAGTCCTCTCCTGTGAGGTATTCGCCAGCCAGGCCCAGGCCGCCGCGTTTTAGTGTCCACGATGTTTCACGGGGGTTTCAGCGGCTGGCTAAAGGCGAGTTCCGTTCTCTTGCGAGAGCCGTTGCCAGGAAGCTTCGTCCGAGACGAAGCTGAGTCGACCGTGTCTCCCCGCATTTCGGTTGTTCTGTGTACGTTCAACGGCGAGAAGTTTCTCCCCGAACAAATCGAGAGCATTCTGTCGCAGTCGGTCCTCCCGACAGAAATCGTCGTGTCTGATGACGGATCGACTGACAAGACGCTGGACATTATCCGAGACTATGAAACTCGTTCAAGCCCCAATGGACCGCAATGGCAGATCCTGAGAAACAAAAAACCGTTGGGTGTTTCGCGAAACTTTGAGAAAGCTCTCTCTCACGCCACGGGCGATTTCATCGCGCTCTGTGATCACGATGATGTGTGGGAGAACAATCGACTTGCAGCAGTCCTCTCCCATTTCGATAACGAGCGAGTCTCGCTCGTGCACTCGGATGCCATGCTTATCGACGCTCATGGCATTCAAACTGGATCGCTAATGGACACGTTGCGATTGAGTGCTAAAGAACGGAAAGCATTAGTCGAAGGCCGCACCCTCGACGCGCTTCTGAGGAGAAATCTCGTCACGGGAGCGACCACGATGGTTCGAAGGAGTCTCCTCAAATGCGCATTGCCCATCCCTCCTGGGTGGATCCATGATGAGTGGCTGGCATTCGTGGCAGCATCTGCTGAGGGCGTCGTGTCCGATTTCAGGCCTCTTGTCAGATATCGGCAACACGGCGGAAACGAAATCGGTGCATCGAAGCTTAATCTGAGGCGCGCTAGCACAAAGCTCAACGAGACTAGAACGAGTTTCTTGGCCGCAAAGAGTCAAAGAAATCAGGGCATCGAAGAGTGGATGAATCGGAATCCCCGCTGCTTGGGACCCTCCGCACGGCAGAAGATTCAGCACAAACTGAACTTTGAAGCCTGGAGGCGGGAGCTTCCTGCTGTGCGAATGTTGCGCATCATTCCGATAGCCACTAAGTGGCTACGCGGGGATTACGACCGCTATGCCAGGGGGCTGATTGATGTCATTCGGGACCTCTGGCTCACCGGGTAAACGGCACCTAACCGACACACAGCCCTGAAATACGGGCATTTTGGTCGCTACTGCCTAGCCTGGCAGGTGTGAACCAGTGGTTGAAGCTTGCCCTGTCGATGGTCGCTGTAGCCATTTTCGGCATTGCGGGTGTGGTGGCCATGCCAACCGCTCCTGCGACAGCGAACGAAGAGGCCGCGCCTAGCATTATCCACGGTGCACGAAGTAGCTCGATGTGGGTAGGCGCTGACGCCACTGGAGCACTGTTTTGGTCAGAGAATCAAGGCACTTCCTGGACTTCTAGTGGATTTGGCCTCACGAAGAGTGGTGTCTCATCCATCGTGTGGACGGGAAGCCAGTTCTTGGCAACGTCCTATTTTGAAGCCGCAAGAAGTTCTGACGGCAAGACCTGGACTCGCTTCATGCTGCCTTTGGGATCGGCATTCGATCCAGGAAACCTCATCAGTGACGCAGAGTTTTTCCGATCCGG
>JBJOIK010000112.1:0-3559 GCA_046047135.1 Actinomycetota bacterium | reverse complement strand
TGCTTCCGCCTCAAACTCCTCCGCAGAAGCCTCCTCGGCTACTTCTTCGGCAGCCGCTTCTTCCACAGGAGCCTCGTCGACGACAGCCTCTTCCGGAGCTTCCGTGGTGGTGTCAACGGCTTCCGAGGTCTCCTCGACCACTTCTGCTGCTTCGTCCACTACTGGAGTTTCCTCAGCGACAACCGGCTTAGCAGCGGGCTTCTCAGCTTCGGGCTTTGCCTTCTTAGTCTTTGGCTTTGGGTTGACAGGCTCGAGAACAAGCTCGATGACAGCCATAGGGGCGTTGTCACCCTTACGGAAGCCGGTCTTGACGATCCTGGTGTAACCACCTTCACGCTTATCGACCTGAGGGGCGATTTCCATGAAAAGTTTGTGCACAGCGGACTTGTCACGGATGATCGTCATCACTTTACGACGAGCGTGCAGATCACCGCGCTTGGCGAAGGTCACCATGCGCTCTGCGAGGGGACGAAGGCGCTTCGCCTTCGTCTCGGTGGTCTGGATTCGACCGTGAGTGAACAGAGCGGTCGCCAAGTTTGCCAACATGAGGCGCTCGTGGGCCGGTCCGCCACCCAGGCGGGGTCCTTTAGTAGGTCTAGGCATTGTTGTGTTCTCTTCCGTGTTTCACAGGGATCGACGCTGGCGTCGAGGTTTAGTACTCTTCCTCGGACTCCAGGCCGCTGTAGAAGGCTGATCCGTCAAAACCGGGCATCGGGTCCTTCAGCGAGAGTCCCATCTCGATCAACTTGTCGCGGACCTCGTCCACTGACTTCTGACCGAAGTTACGGATGTTCATCAGCTGGTGCTCTGACAGAGCAACAAGCTCACTCACGTTGTTGATTCCCTCACGCTTGAGGCAGTTGTAGCTCCGCACGGAAAGGTCCAGGCTTTCGATAGGCATTGCCATTTCGCTGGAGAGCACAGCCTCAACCGGCGCGGGGCCGATCTCAATACCCTCGGCCTCGGTGTTGAGGTCGCGGGCCAAACCGAAGAGCTCGACGAGTGTGCGACCGGCGGATGCCACGGCATCACGGGGGCTCATCGAAGGCTTGGTCTCGACATCGACCACAAGTCGGTCGAAGTCGGTGCGCTCACCCGCACGAGTTGCCTCGACACGGTAGGTGACTTTGAGGACGGGAGAGTAGATCGAGTCCACCGGAATCTGTCCGGCCTCGGCATACTCGTTTCGGTTCTGGACGGAGGAAACATATCCACGACCACGCTCGATAGTGAGCTCCAATTCGAAGCTGGCCTTGTCGTTCAAGGTCGCAATGTGAAGCTCGGGGTTGTGGATTTCCACACCAGCAGGAGCCTGAATATCAGCAGCGCTCACAGCACCGGCGCCGGTCTTGCGCAAGTAGGCGGTGATGGGCTCGTCGTGCTCGCTAGAGACCACGAGGTTCTTGATGTTGAGGATGATCTCGGTGACATCCTCCTTGACACCGGCGACGGTGGAGAACTCGTGGAGCACACCGTCAATGCGGATGCTGGTCACGGCGGCACCGGGAATGGAGGACAGCAGGGTACGACGCAGGGAGTTACCGAGCGTGTAGCCAAAGCCAGGCTCCAGCGGCTCAATCACAAAGCTGGAGCGGAATGCTGAGATGGATTCTTCTGACAGGGTGGGGCGTTGTGCAATGAGCACTGTGGTGTTCCTTTCGGCTAAGTGTCCGCTATATGACACTCGGTTGAGGATGCGGCCGGGGCCGCGACGAACTATGAGGTTATGGCTGGGGTGAGGAGGTTAGTGCGTGTGGGCACCGACCTCCTCTGAACTACACGCGACGACGCTTGGGCGGACGGCAACCGTTGTGAGCCTGGGGGGTCACATCGGTAATCGAGCCCACCTCCAGGCCTGCGGCCTGGAGTGAACGAATCGCAGTCTCGCGACCGGAACCCGGTCCCTTGACGAAAACATCGACCTTCTTCATGCCGTGCTCCTGCGCCTGACGCGCAGCAGATTCGGCAGCCAGCTGAGCTGCGAAGGGGGTGGACTTGCGAGAGCCCTTGAAACCAACGCCACCAGAGGACGCCCACGAAATCACAGCACCCGTGGGGTCCGTGATCGAGACGATGGTGTTGTTGAAGGTGGACTTGATGTGGGCTTGTCCCACAGCAATGTTCTTCTTCGTCTTCCGCCGCGGCTTCCGGGCGGTTGTCTTTGGTGCTGCCATTATTTTTCTCCGAGATTCTCAGTTGGTGAGCTAACCACTCAAAGGGTCTAGCTGGCCTTCTTCTTGCCAGCAACGGTGCGCTTGGGACCCTTGCGGGTGCGAGCGTTGGTCTTGGTGCGCTGTCCGCGCACGGGCAGTCCGCGACGGTGGCGCAGACCCTCGTAGCTGCCGATTTCGACCTTGCGGCGAATATCGGCGGTCACCTCACGACGGAGGTCACCCTCCACCTTGTAGGTTCCCTCGATGTGCTCACGAAGCTTCAAAAGCTGATCGTCAGTGAGATCTTTGACGCGAGTGTTGGGGTCGATTCCCGTGTTCTCGAGAGTCTGCTTCGAGCGGGTGCGACCAACACCGTAAATGTAGGTCAAGGCGACTTCGACCCGCTTTTCGCGGGGAATGTCGACTCCGGCAAGACGTGCCATGTTGTTTCTCCTGCTGAACTGGAAGGTCTTCGACAGAACCTGTGCCCGGGCCTTCCCCCGAGGAGTCCCCCACGAATGGGTTCTTGGCTCTGCCTTGTGTGTATTGAGTTATTTAGCCTTGGCGCTGCTTGTGACGCGGGTTTTCGCAAATCACCATGACATTGCCGTGACGACGAATGACTTTGCACTTGTCGCACATGGGCTTCACGCTGGCGCTAACCTTCATGATTTCTTCCTTACTGTCGCTGGCCTCGTGCCCCAGCGGAATCCGGGGCCGTTCCTTCTCAGTGCTTACTTGTAGCGATAGACGATGCGGCCACGGGTCAGGTCATAAGGAGAAAGCTCCACAATTACTTTGTCTTCCGGCAAAATTCGGATGTAATGCTGGCGCATTTTCCCCGAAATGTGGGCAAGAACCTTGTGACCGTTGGTCAACTCCACGCGGAACATTGCGTTAGGAAGAGCTTCGACAACCGAGCCTTCGATCTCAATGACACCGTCTTTGTTGGCCATAGCCTCATATCTTGTTGTAACGAGTTGTTGCACTGGTCATGCGTTGGGGACAGAAAAGCCACGAAAGCCTTTTTGACACCAAAGCACTATCTTAGACCGCGTTTTCTTCGGGCACAAGTCCCCTCAAAAAGCTCTAGACGCCAGAGATTCCGCGTTCAGAGAGCCCCTGCATGATGCGGGAGGTGACGTCTGAGATCTCACCAAGGCCATCGATTGCGACGACAAGACCTCTGGCGCCATAAATGTCGATCAAGGGTGCAGTTTGTTGGGCATAGACATCTAACCGGTGCCGAACGACGGACTCATCATCATCGGAGCGGCCCTGCTCGAGGGCTCGCTTGCGCAAGCGCTCCACCACCACATCAGCATCAGCGAGCAACTGGACAACAACATCGAGAGACGCGTGGTGTTCGGCAAGGAAATCATCGAGGTGGCGCACCTGATCGACTG
>JBJOIK010000111.1:0-3569 GCA_046047135.1 Actinomycetota bacterium | reverse complement strand
GAGGGCGCCGGTGGTCGGAAACGGACCGAAGTATTTGGCCCCTGGAATCCCCTTTTTCCTTGCGAGAAAGACCCTCGGAATTTCGTCTTTGACGGTGATAACCAGATAGGGGTAAGACTTGTCATCGCGGAACATGACGTTGAACTCGGGCTGATGTTGCTTGATCCACAGATACTCAAGCTGCAGCGCCTGGCGCTCGGTGGGGACGAGTGTCCAGTCCACACCCCGCGCCCTGCCGACCATGCGCCTCGTCCTGCCGTGGAGGGTCGATGGTGCCGCGAAATAGGAGGACAGCCGGTTTCGAAGGTTTTTGGCTTTCCCTACGTATAGGACCCGCGATCCTTCGTCAAGAAACCGATATACGCCCGGGGATGTTGGTATTTCGTTTGAGGCGGGTTGCCAGGGATACCGGGGTGCCACAGCTCTAGCCCAGGGCTTCCTTGAGGTAGCGCCCGGTGTGGGAGCTCTTGTGGGCACTTACTTCTTCGGGGGTTCCGGAACACACCACCTGACCTCCTCCAGAGCCACCCTCTGGTCCCAGATCAATGACCCAGTCAGAGGCCTTGATGACATCGAGGTTGTGCTCAATGACGACGACGGTATTTCCCTTGTCGGCAAGACCCTGAAGAACATCGAGCAGTTTCTTCACGTCATGAAAATGAAGCCCCGTGGTGGGCTCATCCAGCACGTAGATCGTTCTGCCGCTCGAGCGTTTCTGCAGTTCCGTCGCGAGTTTGACTCGCTGAGCTTCACCACCGGAGAGCGTGGTCGCCGACTGACCCAGCCTCACGTACCCGAGTCCCACATCAACAAGTGTTTGCAGATAGCGGTGAATGGTGCTGATTGGCTCAAAGAACTCCGCGGCTTCCGAGATCGGCATATCCAACACATCGGAGATAGTTTTGCCCTTGTAATGAACCTGGAGCGTCTCACGGTTGTATCTCGCCCCGTGACACACCTCGCAGTCGACATAGACATCGGGAAGGAAGTTCATTTCGATGGTGATAGTGCCGTCACCGGAACAGTTTTCGCAACGACCCCCTTTGACGTTGAAGCTAAAGCGACCGGGTTGGTACCCTCGCATTTTTGCTTCCTGCGTCTCGGCAAAGAGCGTGCGAATTTTGTCAAAAACACCTGTGTAGGTGGCGGGATTGCTCCGCGGAGTGCGCCCGATCGGTGCCTGGTCGACATGAACAATCTTGTCTAGGTGCTCAGTGCCGCGGATTCTGGTGTGCAGACCTGGGACATGGCGTGCGCCGTTTAGGGTGTTCGCGAGCGACCGATACATGATGTCGTTGACCAGTGTGGATTTCCCAGATCCACTGACGCCGGTGACGGCCACCATCACCCCAAGAGGAATCTCGACTGAAAGATTCTGGAGGTTGTTCTCCCTGGCACCTTCAATCTGCAAGACCCTGTCGCCATCAATCGGCCTTCTGGTTCTCGGTGAATACACTTCGAGACGCTTGGCCAGGTAGTCAGCAGTGAGGGAGCTCTTTTCTGTGAGTAGCGAACTCAGCGAGCCCTGATGAACTACTTCACCCCCGTACTCCCCCGCCCCAGGGCCTATATCGACTATCCAGTCGGCTGTATGGATGGTGTCCTCATCGTGTTCGACAACGATGAGGGTATTTCCGAGGTCACGCAGTTTGACGAGTGTGTCGATGAGTCGACGATTGTCTCTCTGGTGAAGACCAATGCTGGGCTCGTCCAAAACATAGAGGACACCGGTGAGCCCAGAACCGATTTGGGTGGCCAGGCGGATTCGTTGAGCCTCTCCACCGGAGAGCGAGCCTGCGTTCCTCGACATCGTGAGATAGCTCAAGCCAACCTCGAGAAGAAATTCGAGGCGTGCCTGGATCTCCCGGAGGATCGGAGCCGCAATGGATTCATCTCGTTCAGAGAGGGCGAGTGTCGCCATGAACTGGTGTGCTTCATCCAGGCTCATGTCTGCAATATCTGAAATCGAGCGCCCACCGACTAGTACAGCGAGGATTTCGGGGCGTAATCTCTTGCCTCCGCATGACACACACTGGACTTCGCGGAGATAGTCTGCAAAGCGCTGCTTGCTCCATTCGCTGTCGGTCTCGTGGTATTTCCTCTCTATGTAGGGAATGACTCCTTCGAAGCCTGAGGAGTACTTGACGTCCCGACCGAAACGGTTTCGGTAGCGAACCACGAGTTCAAAGTTGTTGCCGTGCAGAACGGCATTCTGTATCCCTTCGGGCAGGTTCTGCCAAGGGGTTGAAAGGTCGAAATCGAGTTCGTCAGAGAGGCTCCGAAGGAGATTTCGAAAATATCCGTACAAGCCCTTCCCTGCCTGGGTCCAGGGACGGATCGCTCCCTGCTCGATGCTCAGCGCAGGGTCACCGATGACCAATTGCGGGTCGACAGCTTGGGTGAACCCAAGTCCTGAACAGGCGGTGCAGGCTCCGAAAGGCGAATTGAAGGAGAATGTCCTCGGTTCAACCTCCGTCAATCCCACGTTGCACCCGTTTCGGCAACTGAGCTTTTCGCTATAGGTCTGCTCGCTCTCATCGTCCACACCGTGGATGATGATGACTCCGTCGGAGAGTTTCAGTCCAGTCTCGAGCGAGTCTGTCAGCCGACCGAGAATGTCGTCGCCCAACACGAGCCGGTCGATGACCACATCGATGTCGTGCTTCTTAGTTTTCTGTAGTCGTGGGGCTTCACTAATGGAGAGGGTTTCACCATCAATCCGAGCACGGGCATAGCCCTGGGAGTTCAGCGAACGCAAAAGGTCCACAAATTCGCCCTTGCGTCCCGAGACGACGGGGGCGAGCACCTGGAACCGCCATCCGCGCTCTCCCTTCATGATCGAATCGGCTATGTCTTGAACGCTTTGGCGACGAATGGGTTCGCCACACTCAACACAGTGCGGCACCCCGGTTCTGGCCCAGAGGAGTCTGAGGTAGTCATAGATTTCGGTGATGGTCCCGACCGTTGATCGAGGGTTTCGGTTAGTTGATTTCTGGTCGATGGATACAGCCGGGCTGAGACCCTCGATGACGTCAACGTCGGGTCGGTCAACCTGTCCTAAAAACTGTCTCGCATAGGCGGACAAGGACTCTACGTAGCGACGCTGACCCTCGGCGAATATCGTGTCGAAGGCGAGTGATGATTTACCAGAGCCCGAGAGTCCCGTAAAGACAACGAGGGAGTCTCTGGGAAGAACTACGTCTACGTTCTTGAGATTGTGGACCCTTGCCCCCTTTACATGGAGGACGGAATCACTCCGGGGGGTCTCGATTGGCACGTCCTCCAGTGTAGGCAGTAGATGCTCCCAGAATGCCCGGAGGTCATCGGGTCGCGTCCATCATTTGCCGGAGTTCCTTCTTCAGGTCCTGAACCTCGTCCCTGATTTTTGCCGCGAGCTCGAATTTCAGCTCTGACGACGCTTGCATCATCTGGTCCGTGAGAGTGTGGATGAGACCTGTGAGTTCGTCGGGACCCCCCTTGATTCGCTCTGACCTCTGGAATCCCTCGCCCATGGAGTCCGATGACGCACCGACAAGCTCCTCGGTATCGGCCACCTCCCTCGCCAGAAC
>JBJOIK010000110.1:0-3583 GCA_046047135.1 Actinomycetota bacterium | reverse complement strand
TTCTGGCATCCGCAACGTCAGCTAACACGCTCTAACACCAGCTAATACGTAGGCATCGAACTCATAATCCGTTGGTCACGGGTTCAAGTCCCGTCCGCCCTACCGAGCCACCAGTGTTTCGCTATACAGGATTTGCAGAGCCACAAAGTTACCTTTGAGCGATAAGGAATCCGTAGGGTCCTAGGTCGCTCGAGCTCAGTCCGTGAGCCACGGCGATTGTCCAGCCCTCGACATAAGTCTTCGGAGAGCGGGAGATCACCTGTTTATCCGAACCAAGTGGCAACGCCCGGAGGGCTGAGAACCCAACTTGCCGAGCTGATTCCCAGAGTTCAATAGCCCTAGTCGCTACGCTCAGGGCAAGGAAAGGGGCGCCATGGCTCGTCGCCAACGCACTAGTGACCAGAATATTTCTCGCCTGAGAACCTATAACGTGGTGGCAGGGTTTTTGCACTTGGTGCAGGCCGTGGGGCTTGGGTACGTCCTCTTCTTGCTCGATGACCAGGTCACCTATCCCGTCACCGCCGATTACTTGGCAGGACCTCCAGGGGTTCCTCTCCCACCAGAGCGGGTTGAGCTTTTCGACATCAATGTGGGTATTGGTGTGGTTGCGTTCCTGGGGATGTCGGCCTTCTTCCACTTCTTGATATCGTCCCCGCTCTTCTTCCCCCGGTACAAAAAGGGCCTTACTCTCAACCGAAACTACTTCCGATGGACCGAGTACTCTCTGAGCTCGTCGGTCATGATTTGGTTGATAGCCCAGATCACCGGAATCACGGATGTTGCCGCTCTGTTTTCAATTTTCGCTGTCAACGCCTCCATGATCATGTTCGGTGCGCTCCAGGAAAAATACGAGCAACCGGGTAGCGGTGGCTTCCTGCCTTTTGTATTTGGTTCGATGACCGGTGTGGTGCCATGGATTGTCATCCTCATTTACTTCCTCGCACCCGGCTCCACCTCCGGGGTCGAACCACCCGATTTTGTATTGGGAATCATCATTTCCCTGTTCTTCTTTTTCAACACGTTTGCCATTAACCAAGCACTCCAATACCACCGGGTGGGAGGCTGGCGAGACTATTTGCGCGGCGAGCGCATGTACATCACGTTGAGTTTGATCGCCAAGACTGCCCTTTCTTACCAGGTGTTCGCCGGGGCCATCATCCCGGCTCTCACCGATTAGGTCGTGATGAGCGAGGCAGAGGACAAGCTTGCGACGTTTCGCGAGCGCCGAGGTCTTGCTGCCGTCCAGCCAAAAGGGCCTCTCGCTCTGACTAACACTCAGAGAGTTGACTCTGAGCAGACGATCTGGGGTGTTCCAGGCATGTGGTCTCCCAGAGCAGACGGCGAATCGGGCCTGCTGGTTCGAGCTAGCGCTGATGATGCGATACGTGTGGATGGGACGCTCGTGGACGGGGAGAGCATCGTTAGAGGCAAAGATGATGCCAACCCGTCGGAAGTGTTGTTTAGCGATACCGTCAAAGGTCATGTGATTGCCTCTGACGGTGGTTATGCCCTTCGCGTATGGGATAGCCAATCGGAAGGAATCACTCGTTTCGGCGGAATTGACTCATTTCCCTACGCCGCTAAGTGGGTGATTACCGGCGCATGGAGGGAAATCCCTGGGGGGAAGAGCGTCGGATTTGAACACCTCAAAGAGGAGGGTGTCGCGAGGGACGAGGTTGTGCCCGGAGAAATTACCTTTACCCACGAAGGAGCGGACTACAACATTGCCGCCTTCAAAGCAGGCCGCGCTCTTCAACTGGTTTTTTCGGACGCCACCAGTGGCGTTTCCAGTTACAGCGTGGGCAGGTTTCTCTTCCTTGCACCCAATCCAGATGGCACCATCACACTTGATTTCAATTACGCGATACTTCCACCCTGCGCCTTCTCGTACGCATTCAATTGCCCTCTCCCGCCGCCGCAGAACAGGTTTCCTTTTGCTATTGAGGCTGGGGAAAAGAACGTGTTGGCCACAGATGGCTCGCTACTCCACGGCTGAGCCTCGCACCACACACTTGTAATTCTTGGGCTAGATGGCCCATACTAGAGGCCGGCCACTGGCCACCTATAAGTGTCACTCCTGTATTCCGCGGTCGATGGGGAAGTCGAACCGATGGAATGGAGTTGACGATGTCCTACGAGCGTGCCCGAGGGGTGCTCTTTGTGCATTCCGCACCGAGAGCGCTATGCCCTCACCTTGAGTGGGCGATAGGAAGTGCGCTGGGTTATCCGGTGAATTGTCGGTGGGAAGACCAACCGGTGCTCCCTGGCACATTTCGTGCTGACATGCAGTGGATGGGCCCCGCAGGCTCGGGTGCCGCCATCGCCAGCGCACTCCGGGGGTGGGAGCACCTGCGCTTTGAAGTCACAGAGGATCCGAGTCCAGGCCATGAGGGGAGCAGATGGATGCATACCCCCGATTTAGGGATCTACTACGCGCAAACAGATGGCGTGGGCAACATTGTTGTCCCTGAAGACCGAATTCGGTATGCACTCGATATTGCCCAGGGTGATGCTGATGAAATCGCGAAAGAGTTGCGTTTAGCTCTCGGAAGCGCGTGGGATGAAGAATTAGAACCTTTCCGCCACGCTGGTGATGATCGCCCCGTTGTGTGGCTTCATCGAGTGGGTTAGCGAGTACTTAGTCGGCGCTGCGGAACGCGACGACCGCGTTGTGGCCTCCAAATCCGAATGAGTTACTAATCGCCAGCTGGGGGCCATCACCCAAATCACGTGGGCTCGTCACCACATCCAAGGGAATCTGCTCATCCTGGTGATCGAGGTTGATTGTCGGGGGAGCGGTGCGGTGGTGGAGCGCCAATATCGTAAACACCGCCTCGAGAGCTCCAGTTCCTCCGAGTAGATGTCCGGTCGCTGCTTTCGTTGCGGACACGGGAATGCTTCCCACTCGATCGCCGAACACGGCCTTCAGGGCGTGGAATTCTGCAATATCGCCGACCGGTGTGGAGGTGGCGTGGGCATTGATGTGTGTGACGTCGTCGGGGGAGGCTCCTGCTTGCGCCAGTGCTGCCATCACCGCCCGGGAGGCTCCTAAGCCCTCAGGGTCAGGGGCAGTGATGTGGTAGGAATCACTGGTAACCCCACTGCCGGCAAGTTCTGCATAGATTCTTGCTCCCCTTGCAACAGCATGTTCTTTCGTTTCAAGAACGATTGTTGCCGCTCCTTCGCCGAGGACGAATCCATCCCTGTCGATATCGTATGGTCGCGATGCTCGTGCGGGTTCATCGTTGCGCTTTGAAATAGTATTTTTCGGCAAATCAGCGGCAGTACGCGCTCTAGAAAATGGTCGCATGTCATCGAACATGGCCGCGTTGGATTCGATCCCTTCCATCCACATTTTAGGAACTGCGATTGGAGCGATGTCCTGTGTCCGTGTGAATTGAATGGCATGTTCAATGAATATTTCACGTACCGTTGGAATTTGAAGCTCTTTATACGCGAAGTCGGTCTCTTCCGAGATAATCATTCCCATGCTGCGACTAACTTCCTCAGCAAATGAATCACCAATGTCTGCAGCAATCATCGCTATGGAGGCTTCAAAAACCATTTTCAAGATTTTCCAGCT
>JBJOIK010000109.1:0-3592 GCA_046047135.1 Actinomycetota bacterium | reverse complement strand
CGCTCCAACTCTTCAGCAGTCGAGGATCGAATGTTGTTGAGTTTCTTTTCTTTCGTGATGTTGACGTCCATGTCGTCGGCCCGGGAATTTTCTCCCACCACCATGCCCTCGTACACGGCATCACCGGGCTTCACAAAGAAACTCATCCGTTCTTGAAGCGCCATCATCGCGTTAGACGTGACCACCCCTTGCCGATCGGCCACGATGGAGCCAGAGTTTCTGGTCACGATGGATCCCGCCCAGGGGCCAAACCCAGCAGATATTGCGTTGGCGATTCCCTGACCCCTGGTCAGGGTCAGGAACTCTGTTCTAAAACCAATCAAACCTCGTGAGGGGACAGTGAATTCCATGCGGACCCAGCCGGTGCCGTGATTGGACATATTGTCCATGCGGCCTTTTCTGGCTGCCAGTAGTTGAGTGATGGCCCCCACAAACTCTTCCGGTGCATCGATGGTGAGCGCTTCGAAAGGCTCGTGAATGTGACCATCGACTTTCTTTGTCACCACTTGGGGTTTCCCCACCGTGAGCTCAAACCCTTCCCGACGCATGTTCTCGACCAGGATGGCCAGCGCCAGCTCACCACGCCCCTGAACTTCCCAGGCATCTGGTCGTCCGATATCGACGACCCGAATAGAGACGTTTCCCACGAGTTCTCTGTCCAGTCTGTCTTTGACCATCCGGGCTGTGAGCTTGTGGCCTTTGACGACACCCGCGAGCGGAGAGGTGTTGGTGCCCACCGTCATCGAGATGGCAGGTTCATCCACGGTGATGGCGGGAAGGGGACGAACATCATCAGCGTCCGCAATCGTTTCACCGATCGTGATGTCGTCAATTCCAGCGACGGCGACAATATCTCCTGCCATAGCGCGCTCGGCAGGATAACGCTCTAGTGCCCTCGTTTTGAGAAGCTCTGTGATCCGCACGTTAGAGACGCTGCCATCATGTTTCACCCACGCGACAGTCTGACCTTTGGAGAGGGTTCCGTGGAAAATTCGAAGCAGTGCGATCCGGCCCAAGAAAGGAGACGCGTCAAGGTTGGTGACGTGGGCTTGGAGCGGATGGGCATCGTCGTAATGGGGCGCCGGGATGTGAGTGAGAATCGCACCAAAGAGCGGCTCGAGGTCGGGGTTATCGGGAAGTGAACCATCCGCAGGCTGGTGGGTGCTCGCAGCACCCTCTCTCCCTGAGGCATAAATGATGGGGAGCTCAAGCAGAGAATCAACATCAACGTCTGGAACCTCGTCCGCTAAGTCCGAGGCTAGGCCGAGAAGCAGATCCTGTGTTTCGTGGACGACTGCATCAATGCGAGAATCCGGACGATCGGTTTTGTTAACCACCAAAATCACGGGCAGCTTTGCCGCTAGTGCTTTCCGAAGAACGAATCGAGTTTGAGGCAGCGGACCCTCCGACGCGTCCACCAAGAGCACCACACCATCGACCATGCTGAGGCCGCGCTCCACTTCGCCACCAAAATCTGCGTGGCCAGGGGTATCGATCACGTTAATGGTGATGTCTTTCCCACCCGAGTGAGGACCCGAATACGTGACGGCGGTGTTCTTCGCCAAGATGGTGATTCCCTTTTCTTTCTCCAAATCACCCGAATCCATAGCCCTTTCGGTCACGGCAGCGTGAGCGGAGAACGCACCGGTCTGGCGCAGCATCGCATCGACCAAGGTTGTCTTCCCGTGGTCAACGTGGGCGACGATGGCGACATTGCGCACGTCATCGCGGGTGGCATCAGCCATGAGAGAGTCCTTAGGGCCTGGTGGTGCAGAAACTATCGAGCCAAGCCCTGCCCCCCTATCCTACCGGGGTCTCAGGTGAGGGCTCTAGCATGGGGCTATGGCCACCAACCGGGCAATCAAGTCTCACGTCCTGATCTATGACGGTGATTGCGCCTTCTGCACCCTGTGGGTGAATCGTTTGCGCGAATGGTTGCCTGAGTTTCCACTCGCGAAAACATCACAGAGTATTTCCCTGGATGATTACGGGCTTTCCTCCGATGATGTCGAGAAGTTTGCCTGGTACATCACGGATAGCCACCACTACGCAGGTCATCTAGCGACCAGTGCGCTGCTCAGAGCCCAACCCCTGGTGGGCCTGAGGTTTCTGGGGTGGCTTCTGGCCACCTGGCCGGTGTCGTGGATTGCGGCGGGCGTTTATGGTTTCATCGCCAGATTCCGCCACAAACTCCCCGGTGGCACGCCGGCCTGCGATCCCGCCTCCCCCACTCGATGACTCCTCGAGTTCGTCTCTGGACTGAGATAGCTCTGGTTCTGGGGCTAAGCCTTGGGATGAGCGCCCTGTATTCGATTGTCGGCATCACCGTCCGCCTGACAAGGGAGCAAGCGCTCTCCGAGCAAACTGCAACCCTCAATAGGCCAGCGAGCGACCTGGAGTGGGCCGATGCGACATACCAACTGCTGGGAATTATCTCGAGCCTGGTGCCAGTGGCACTGGTGGCGTTTCTCCTCTGGAGTTCTTCTCGACCTCGACTAGGCGCTCTTGGATTAGATGCCTCCAGACCTGTTCGCGATGCCGTTGCCGGCATCGGGCTGGCCGCCATGATTGGCATTCCAGGTCTCGGTGTGTATCTATTGGGGAGGGAGCTGAACCTCACCGTCACCGTTGTTCCCACCGCACTCAACACATATTGGTGGACGGTTCCGATCTTGATTTTGTTGGCGCTTCGAGCGGGGATTCTCGAGGAAGTGATTGCGGTGGGTTATCTGTTCGCACGGTTGCGGGAGCTTGCGGTGCCCCTGTGGGTGATTGTCATGGCGCAGTCTTTCTTGCGCGCCACCTACCACCTGTATCAAGGTTTCGGTGCTTTCGCAGGAAACTTTGCGATGGGACTCATTTTTGGCGCCATCTACGCAAAAACCGGGCGTCTGGCGCCGTTAATTGTGGGTCACACGCTCATCGATGTGGTTGCTTTTGTCGGATATCCCGTAGCTGTGAACTTTATGCCGGAAATTCTCGGAAATGAGGGTTAGTGTGTCCCCTCGTGAGTACTCCTGAGGTTGGCGACCTAGCCCCCGATTTCACCCTTCCCGGTATCACCATGGTGGGAGGCGAACCGGTCAAGGCACACTTCACCCTGTCTGAGCGTCGCGGGCATCCTGTTGTCCTGGCTTTTTATCCGGCGGATAATTCGCCAGGTTGCACCGCTCAGCTGTGCAGCTATCAGGATGAATTGGATTCTTTCAAAGATCTCGGTGCCGAAATCTGGGGCATTTCGCGCCAACACACCGGCAGTCACGAAAAGTTCGCCAGAACGAAGCGTCTTGGCTTTCCTCTGCTCGCTGATGAAAAAGGCGACGTGGTCTCGGCCTACGGGGTGGGCTTGCTAGGCCTTGGCGTGAGGCGCAGTATTTTCATCATCGATAAAGACGGTCGAATTGCCTGGAAGCACGTGGCCCTGGTCGGTGTCACATTCCAGAGTGCTGACACACTCAAACGCGAGCTCCAGAGGATATGCGGCGGTGTCAAGCGACAGCCGCTCGAGTATGGAAACCTTGACCTCTTTACGGCGGGCTCGCATTTGCTGCTGCAGAATGGCAATTGTTTTTTCGATGAGGATTTCCTTGTC
>JBJOIK010000108.1:0-3602 GCA_046047135.1 Actinomycetota bacterium | reverse complement strand
ACCGGTACAAAGAACGCGAAGGCGGCCTTGCCGAACCAGAAAATCATGAATGCCCAGTTACCAATCGACAGCAAGTTGATGCTGTCACCAGTAACGCCCATGACCTCAGCGTCATAGGCCAGGATTCCGTCAGTACCAAATCCGATGGCACCGAGCAAGAATCCCAAGGCAATCAGAATTCCACCTGCGGCAACGAACGGAATCATGTAGGAGACACCGGTCATCAGCCATTGGCGGACTTTGGTGCCAGTACCTTCACTTGCCAAGATGTTTCTCCCTTCTAATCAGCACGCGTGCTGAAGTGCTGAGTCGCGGTTGCGACCCAGTCCTATTTCCCCTTGCCAAACAGGCCACCGAGGAAACCACCCGATTTCTTCCCAGAATCGTTTGATTTTTCCTCGGCTGGCTTGGCCGGGGACTTCTCTCCCACAATTCCCGCACTGCCATCGGCAGCAGCGGCGAGAACCTTCTCAACGAGACCCACCGCGTCCTTCATGGCCTTCGCCACGGGCACCTGGATGTAGGGCTTTCCGTTGAAACGCTCTTTTCCTTGGACTTCTAGGTCGACCGCGAAAATCACTGCGTCGGCCGAGTCAACAACCTCTTGAGAGAACGGGTTTGATCCGGCCGCACCCTGGGTTTCCACCATCACGGTGTGGCCGAGTTTCTTGCCAGCTTGTTCCAATGCTTCGGCAGCCATGTAGGTGTGAGCAATGCCGGTGATACACGACGTGACACAAACGATGGTGGCCATTAGGGGGTTACCTCCTGGGAAATGATTTCGGCGATACGTGCGGGGTCCTTCTCTGCTCGCAACTGATCGCGGAACTCTTCGTGCATGATGCGGCGTGCGAGGTTTGCAAGAATTTCGAGGTGCAGGTTTTCTGAACTCTGCGGAGCGGCAATCAAGAAAATGAGGTGGGCGGGGCCGTCATCGGCGCCAAAATCAATTCCTGTTTCGCTAGTCGCCACCGCGACAGCGGCACCAGTCACCAAATCTGTTTGGGCGTGAGGAATCGCGACGCCGCCCTCAATGCCGGTGGGAAAGTGTTCCTCGCGGGCCTTCACAGCGGCGACATAACCCTCCAGCTCACTGACACGACCCTCAGACACGAGAAGAGCCCCAAGCTCCCGAACCACTTCGTCTTTAGTCGTTGCCTGTGTGTTCACCGCAACCATTTGGGCAGTAGTCACTGCTGTGCTCAACGTGTTCTCCCTTGAACGCGCCCAAACCCAACGGCGTGGCATTTGAGCTATGAGGTTATTGCCACCAAGTTATAGGCAAAATTTCAGGTTCAAGGGAACACTGTAGCCCGTGTCGGACAAGAATGGAAACGGTTCCAGTAACGCGTGTCACCGAACTATTTAGGCCAATGGAAGACCCTGCTTGTCATCAAGGCGTTTGAGAGCGATGAGGATAATGTCCACAACGGCCCAGATGGTAAATCCTCCGAAGGTCAGTAGCTTAAAAGTCCCCGTGCCTACTTTGCCGAGGTAGAAGGGGTCGACGCCGAAGATCCCAACGAAGATGCTTAGCAAGAGAGCCACCATCCACTCACGCTTGGAAAAGACTCCAGGAATCTGTTTGGCGCTCCACACCTCACCGCGCTGATCGACCACCCGAGTATCGCCGTTGACCTTCCGCGCTGAAGCCCACATGGCGAGCTCCTCGGTCGTCAAATCGTATTCGCCATTAGGAACCACAATTTTCCACGTCGTCATGTGTCCCGCGCTACTGCTTGCCTAGGACATGAGAAAGAGAACCGGGATCATCGATGTCACCAAGGCGATGGCCATCACCAGGCTAAAGATTCGATGGGCGCGTGAACCGGCCAACAGGTAGTTCACCACCTGGCCAGCACCGGCCCACATCATGGCCCCGGGCATGGTGGCCGCAATAAAGGTCAGACCTGCAACCACAAACGACCACACGGTAGCCCCCTCGGGCACATACGCAGCGATGAGGGTGCCCGTAGCAATCCACGCCTTGGGGTTCACCAACTGAAACAGCGCCGCCTGAATCACGCTAATGGGCTGTCCTGAGCCGTTCGTCTTCTGCGAGGGTTTCGCGCGAAAGGTCTTCCACGCCAAAAACAACACATATCCGAAGGCCACATATTTCATGACCAGATACACGGTGGGAAAAAGCTCGAGAAGAGCACCGAGTCCTATGGCCATGATCGATACGAGGACCGCCAAACCCAGGACCATTCCGCCAAGGTAGGGCACAGTGGCGCGAAGACCATGGGTCCCGCCGATAGCCAATAGTGCCGTGTTATTTGGCCCTGGGGTGACCGCGAGCGTAAACGAATACACCGCCATCGCGATGATGAGAGCCCATTCCACAGGCAGAGACTAGCGCGGCATCGGAAGGGTTGCCGCTGTTCAACTTCGGAACAGGGCAAGAATCTGTGGTCCCGCCACAATCACGAGCGCAATACCCGCAAAGACCCAACCCACTATCCGCCAGATTTTTTCCAAATCACGAGGCTTATCGCTCATGCTGCGAGGGTAGCGTCTCAGCGCCTATACGGAAACGGGCCCGGTGCTGCGACGGATCTTCAGATCTACGGGGAGCTCCATCGCCAAATCGTCGTTGTCAGATGCCGACATACCTCCCAACAGCGCTAACGCTTGAGAGACGGCAATAGCGCCCTGCTTGGACACGTGTTGGACCATCGTGGTGAGCCCCAAAGCCTCTCCCAGCGGGTGTCCGTCGATGCCGATGATCGACAAATCCCCTGGCACACTGAGGCCGAGACGATACGCGGCCATCATCGCTCCGATGGCGACCTCATCACTGACTGCGACGATTCCGGTTGGTCGGTTCGTGGGGTCAGCCAAGACTCGCATTCCCGCCTCATATCCGCCACTGGTCGACACATCCACGGCCACAAAATCGTTCTCGTGGGAGAGCCCAGCGCGCTGCATGGCATCACGGAAACCTTTGAGTCGACCGCCGTGGACTTCAAAGTCCAATTGGTGTTCGATGTCACCACCAAAGTGGACAAGACGGGTGTGTCCCAACGAAATCAGGTGCTCGGTTTGACGCCGTGCCACCACCCGATCGTCGATGAAAAATGTCGACACCCCGGGGATCTTGCCGCCAATACCGACGATGGGTTTGCCTAAAGAATCGAGGCGCGCCACTTCGTCGTCGGTGATGTACAGGGTGAGGGCAATAACCGCATCTACGCCCTTGCGGACCAAGAAATAGTCAAACAAAGCTCGGCGTTGCTCCTCGTTATCGGTCAGTCGATACAGCGTCAGGTCGTAGCCCGCGCCAATCAGCGCCGCTTCGACTCCATCGATGACTTCGCTGTAAAACCAGCGGTTCACAAACGGCGTGAGTAGGGCGATGTTTTTCGATCGGCCGGTGGCTAAGCTTTCTGCGGCACTCGAGGCAACAAAACCCATTTCTTTGGCAACCGCCGCAACTCTATGCTTTGTGGCCAGCGACACTGAACCGTGCCCCGACAACGCGCGAGACGCGGTCGACTTGGAGACCCCCGCTTTGCGGGCGACATCAGCGAGAGTTGCCATTGTCCAAGGCTACCGTTCGGCTTGACCTCGTTGGCAGATGGTAAGCCGAACGTATTCCC
>JBJOIK010000107.1:0-3625 GCA_046047135.1 Actinomycetota bacterium | reverse complement strand
ATCACCATGTCCGGTTTACCCACTCCTGCGTCTGATGAAACTTGGGACTGAACATCGAAGTCGACTCGTTCAATGAGGCCAGCAGCCTCCACGACCCTCCGCAACTGCACTTCCCCCCAGACGCCTCGAACGCTGTTGGATCGCAGGGCTGAGGCGAGCTGCTCTGCCGTTCCCCTCAACAGTTCATCACTATCGAGGGCAGCCTTCAGTTGCTGAGAAATTTGTCCGTGCTGTTCGTTGCGCTGTTTTTCCAGCTCTGCCACAGTGCGCTGCATGTCGGTGAGGCGCTCCGACACGGGGGCGAGGGCTTGAAGAATCTTGTTTTCTGCTTCCTGCTTGTTTCTCAATTCTTCATACTGTGTCTTCGCCATATCGAGTTGAGCTTGCAGAGCTGTGGTGTCGGAGCCAGGACCCGGTTGGCGAGACCTGATGACCCACCCCAGGACAAAGCCGACCGTTCCTGCCAACAGCAAAGCGATGACCACAAGCCATAGTGATTGATCCATGTCCACAGTCTGCCAGCCACCCCCGACGTTTGCTGGAGGCGAGGTGGCGTCATGCTCCGCTAGGCCCGCACTGCACTAGGCTTCCTAGCCGTGGCTCTCACAATTGGAATCGTGGGCTTACCCAATGTGGGGAAGTCCACTCTCTTCAACGCTCTCACCAAGAACAGCGTGTTGGCAGCAAACTATCCTTTCGCCACCATTGAGCCCAACGTGGGTGTGGTCAATTTGCCCGATCAACGACTGGACACTTTGGCCTCCATTTTTGGGAGCGAGAAAATCGTTCCGGCCGCGGTGTCGTTTGTCGACATCGCTGGCATCGTGAAAGGCGCCAGCGAAGGCGAAGGGCTTGGCAACCAGTTTCTCTCCAATATTCGCGAGGCAGACGCTATCGCTCAGGTCGTGAGGGTTTTTGCAGACCCCGATGTGGTGCACGTTGACGGCCAGGTGAACCCGCGTGCCGACATGGAGACCATCAACACTGAGCTCATCCTGGCGGACCTGCAAACCCTCGACAAAGCGCTCGTCCGATACGACAAAGAGGTCAAGGGCAAGAAAGTGGACCCTTCCGTCCTGGCAGCCGCCGAAGAGGCCAAGAGCATTCTGGACAGTGGAAAGACTCTCTTCCAAGCTGGTTTTGATTCCAGCCCTATCGCAGAATTAGGGCTCCTCACCGCCAAACCGTTTCTCTACGTTTTCAATGTTGACGAGGAGACCCTCGGCAACCCCGAGAAGCAGGCGGAACTGGCGGGGCTTGTCGCACCTGCGAAAGCAGTCTTTTTGGATGCCAAAGTTGAGAGTGAACTCATCGACCTCGATGCCGAAGAGGCGCGAGAGCTGCTTCAGTCTCTCGGACAGGAAGAAAGCGGACTCGATCAGCTCGCTCGTATTGGTTTCGACACACTAGGGCTGCAGACCTATCTCACCGCAGGCCCCAAGGAGACCAGGGCGTGGACCATCCGGAAAGGCTGGAAGGCCCCGCAGGCAGCGGGAGTGATTCACACCGATTTTGAAAAAGGATTCATCAAGGCAGAAGTGACCTCGTTCGATGACCTCGTGGCAGCAGGTTCACTGCAGGAAGCCCGCTCAGCCGGCAAAGCCCGTATCGAAGGCAAGGACTACGTCATGAAAGATGGAGACGTCGTCGAATTCCGCTTTAGCTCGTGAGGTTTGCTGAGAGTTAGCCCGTCTGATTTGGCGGGATGGTCTGGAAGTGGTTCGCTCTAGATATGCCGACAATTCCTATGTTTCCGCTCGGCTCGGTGTTGTTTCCCGCCATGCCTCTGGCGCTGAGGGTTTTTGAAGAGCGCTATTTGAAGATGATGGGCGCCATCCTGGATGACGACGATCATGAATTTGGTGTTGTCCTCATCGAGCGCGGTTCCGAGGTCGGGGGAGGTGACCAAAGGTTTGACGTGGGAACTACTGCTCGTGTGCTGCAGGTCGAAGCTCCTCAGGGTCCCTTACAGGTGATGGCTCGCGGTCAGAGACGATTCCGTGTTACCCGGTGGCTGGAGGAAGACCCCTATCCTCAAGCAGAGGTTGAATTCCTCGAAGAATTTGATTCTGCTGATGTTGATGAGGCTCTCCTCGAAAAGGTCGATAGCACCGTTCGCGGAACCCTTACCTATTTGCTTGATTTGGATTTGTCTCTGCCGTGGCCGACAGACATCGAATTGGCTGATGACCCGGTCTCAAAGGCGTGGCAATTAGCGGGCATTTCACCGCTGGGAACCCTCGACCACCAGGACCTCTTGGAGGTGGCCGATGTGGCTACTCTCTTGGCCCAGGTCGATGACACAGTCTCAAGTGCTCTGGAAGTGTTCAAGATGAGCCGAGAATCCGGCTCGCAATAGATAGAGTTTCGCTCGTTAAGTTTGTCGACTGAAAGAAGAACGTGGCGCTTTCTCTTCCTGATCGCTGGATCTGGGATTCGTGGTACGTCTGGGATGGAAACGTCTGCCACGCCTTCTACCTCTGCGCTTCAAAAGGACTGGCGCACCCTGAAGAGCGTCATAGGGCCCCTTCCATCGGGCATGCAACATCGACAGACCTGAGTACCTGGACTGTCTTGCCTGACGTTCTCGCTCCCAGTCAAACAGAACGATTTGATTCGTGGACTACCTGGACTGGATCGGTTGTGAGGGATGATTTTGGTCTGTGGCACATGTTCTACACAGGTTCTTCCAGAGAGGACGGAGGCCTCATCCAGAGGATTGGGCTTGCAGTGTCGAAAGATTTGATGACATGGGAGAAACGTGCCACCCCCGTGATCGAGGCAGACCCCCAGTGGTACGAAACGCTCGAGCAGCAAGAGTGGCCTGACCAGGCGTGGCGCGACCCCTGGGTGTTTAAGCCTGAGGGTTCCGACTCGTGGTCCATGCTCATCACAGCTCGCCATCGGGCTGGAGACCCAAAGACCAGGGGAGCATTGGGGTTCGCTTCGTCTTCCAATCTTCAAACGTGGAAGGTCGAGGCGCCGCTCTCAACCCCTGATCAAGGGTTCGGTCAACTTGAAGTTTTTCAGTATGCCGAAGTGGACGGTGTCCCCCTCGTGCTGTTTTGCTGTGGTTGGCGCGAGCTATCAGCAGAGCGTCGGTCTGAAATTGGTGAGGTGGACACCACCTATTCAGTGGTGGTCAGCCCAGACTTGAAGGGGGTTGATTTTCGCAAGGCCCAACCATTCCTCGACCCGCCGCTCTATGCCGGGCGCTTGGTCCAAAAACCCTCTGGCGAGTGGTACTTGTTGGGATTTGTCGGATATGTGGACGGCAGGTTCGTCGGCGAATTATCCGATCCGATTCGAGTCGGTGCCGATCAAGTTCGAGGCCTTTTCGCGCTCCAGGACTAACTACTCTTTCGCTCGGGAAAACCCTTCAGCGCGATTTATTGCAGATTGATAACAGGCCCTCTCCCAACTAGGTAGATTTCGGTTCCCAGGGGTAGAGTGTGCATGTTGCTCAATCGTGCAACCGGTTCCATAATCTGGACAAAGGAGAACAGATTGGTAAAGAAATGGATGGCTGTCGCGACGGCAGCTGGCCTGACACTTGCATTGTCAGCGTGTGCGGCTGAGGCCGAAACCACTGACACCTCGAGCGCTCCCGCTGAAAGCGGCGCTT
>JBJOIK010000106.1:0-3662 GCA_046047135.1 Actinomycetota bacterium | reverse complement strand
GCTTGAGCCTACGAACGCGATGCCGAGCATTTCGAGCAGGGCCCGGAGCGCTCCGTCTTCCCCCGAGCTTCCGTGTAACACGGGCCACACAACATGGGGAGGAGCCTCCCGAAGGGACTCAATGAGCGATACGTCAGGGTCTCTCAGCTCAACGTCGACACCGTGTGCGATGAGCCCATCGGCTACTTTGCGACCAGACTTGAGCGAGATATCTCTCTCATGAGAAATGCCCCCCGCCAAAACAAGCACTCGAGCGTGATCGGACATTATCACGAGACCTCGGGAGGTGGCGCTTCGAGATTTGCGGCCAGCGGTATGTCAGAGGTGGCCGGACCGAAGGTAGCAATTAGTTCTTGCTCTTCTGTAATGACCTTGGCGAGCCTGCGGACACCCTCTGTGATGAAGTCGGTTTCTGGGTAGCAGAAGGCAAGTCTGATGTTCTGGCGTCCGCCACCGTCGGCATAAAACGCTGTGCCGGGGGTGTAGGCCACAAGTTCCGTAATGGCGCGCGGCAGCATGTCTTTGGAGTCGAGACCCTCCGGGAGGGTGAGCCAGAGGTAGAAACCGCCGGTTGGGTGAGTGTGGTGCACATCGGGTAGGTAGGTGGCCAGAGCTTGCGCCATCGCATCCCTGCGGTCCCTGTAGAGACCGCGATAGGTGTCGATTTGACCCTTCCAATCGTTGTGTTCGAAGTAATCCGCCAAGACCATCTGCGCGAAAGAGCTCGGTGACAGAATGGCCGCTTCTGATGCTAAAACGAGTTTTTCTCGTATTCCGTGGGGAGCAACCACCCATCCCACTCGCAAGCCGGGTGCGAAAGTCTTAGAGAACGAGCCCAGATAGATAACCCCGGAGTTGTCGACAGACCGGATGGCATGGGGCGGAGGCGAGTCGAACCACAGCAGTCCATAGGGGTTGTCCTCGACGATCAAGATTCCGTGTTCTTGTGCGATGTCAAAAATCTGTAACCGTCTGTCAGCGGAGAGAGTCACACCTGCTGGGTTCTGGAAATTGGGAATGAGGTAGAGGAATTTGATGGGTATCCCTGACCCTCGAAGTTGTTCTATTTTTTCCACGAGAGCGGCAGGAATCATCCCGTGTTCATCCATTGCAACGTGCTGCACGTTCGCTTGGTAGGAGCGAAAAACTCCCATAGCCCCGACATAGCTGGGTGATTCGGCGAGAATTGCGTCTCCGGGGTTGATGAACAACTTAGAGACCAAATCGAGGGCCTGCTGCGAGCCCGTGGTCACCACGATGTCGTCGATACCGGCGCGAATGCCTTCCTCGGCCATAATCGCCATGATTTTTTCTCGCAACTGAGGCAAGCCCTGGCCAGAACCGTATTGCAAAGCCTTGTCACCGGAGTGGGTAAGAACTCGGTCGACTGAATTTCGAACGTGATCAAAAGGGAGAGCAGCGACGAAGGGCATTCCGCCAGCGAGCGACACGACCTCAGGTCTGCTAGCAACCGCAAAAAGCGCGCGAACTTCGCTAGCGCTCAAACCCGAGGTCCTCTCGGCGTAGTTATCAAACCACGGGTCGAGTGAAATTCCAGGGTTCGGCGACATGACTGTGGGCACCTTGCGCAAAGAGGGACAGGAGTCCCCAGAATACGCACATTCTGGGGAAAGTGGGACCCTAGGCCAAGAACTCCTGCAGGTCAGATTCGAGTGCCGGTTTTGGCTTTGCTCCGATGACCGTCTTAACGACCTCTCCACCCTTGAAGACCTTCATGGTGGGAATGGACGTGATTTGGTACTTCATTGCTGTCTCGGGGTTTTCGTCCACGTTGAGTTTCACGACGTCGATCTTCTCGGAGTGCTCAGTCGCAATCTGATCGAGAATCGGTGAAACGGCTCGACACGGGCCACACCACTCAGCCCAGAAGTCGACCATGATGGGCTTGTCGCTGGCAAGCACCTCTGTCGCAAAATTTTGGTCGGTAACATCTCGTGCAGCGCTCATGGTGTTGCTCCTTACTTGTATTCGGTCTTTTTAGGCGTCGGCGAGTGATTCCACATAATGCTGAGCATCCAAAGCCGCAACGCAGCCAGATCCTGCAGCGGTAATGGCCTGTCGGTAGGTCGGATCGATCACATCACCTGCTGCGAAAACCCCTGCGAGTGAAGTGTGAGAGGTTCGACCTTCTACCTTGATGGTGCCCTGGTCGGTCAGCTCAAGCTGACCGTGGACGATATGTGTTCTGGGGTCTGAGCCAATGGCAATAAAAAGCCCCGATACATCGAGAGTCCGCTCGTCGCCTGACACAGTGTCCACCAGACCAATCCCGGTGACCAGATCATCACCGTAAATGTGTTCGACGGTGGCATTGAATATGAACTCAATTTTTGGGTCGTTTCTTGCTCGCTCTTGCATCGCAGCGGATGCCCGGAGGTTCTCGGATCGGTGGATGATGTAGACCTTGTCGGCGAAGCGGGTGAGGAATGTAGCCTCTTCCATTGCCGAGTCGCCGCCACCTACGACCGCGACAACCTTCTGACGATAAAAAGCACCATCACACGTTGCACACCAGGACACCCCATAGCCGCTCAGTCGGTCTTCATCCGCTATTCCCAGCTTCCGATAGGCAGATCCGGTCGCGACGATCACTGTTGTGGCCTCAATGGTGTCCCCATTACCGACCGTGATCTTCTTAACGGGCCCGGCCAGACTGACGGAGGTGACGTCGTCATACATGATCTCAGCACCGAAACGCTCGGCCTGTTTTTGCATGTGGGTCATGAGTTCGGGACCCATGATTCCCTCTGGAAAGCCAGGGAAGTTGTCGACATCGGTGGTATTCATCAAGTCCCCGCCAAACTCAACAGACGAAGCAATCACAAGAGGTGACATGTTGGCTCGAGCCGCATAGATGGCTGCTGTGTAGCCAGCTGGACCGGAGCCAATTATTACAACGTCACGCATGTTCATCGCTTTCCTTCACCCGTAGCAACGCAAGTCTAGGTGGAAGTATTCCTGCTCTTTCTGAACGGCAGGCGTCTCATGACTGGACGGACGATGTAAAAAGCTTCCTGGTTTCGCATGACGAGGAGTACCGCCACATACACGCTCACCATCGTCACAGTGATGAGAGCCATCACGACTCCCGCCCAGACAGCACTGTTGCTCCAGAACCCGGAGCCATCAGGTCCTGCTAGCCACACCAGCACGCCCACCCCACCCGCCGAGGCAGGAAGTGCAGCCAACCAAAAGACGCCGAATCTAGCGACCAGAGGCATGAGGGAAATACCGCCGAGTTTTTTCCTTACGACCGCAATGGCCACCACCGTTTGGAGGGTCCCGGCAAAGCTTGCTGATGCAGCCAGCCCGAACGCGATCTGACCAGTGGGAAGCGTTGACACGGTCAGAGCTAGTCCAATGAATACGGTGGCTTGGAGCACCTGGAGGAAGAACGGCGTCCTGGTGTCCTCGAGCGCATAGAACACCCGCACCAGCACATCCCGGCCGAGATACACAGCCATTCCGATGCCGTAGGCCATCAGCAGATCGTCCACGAGATCGCCGGCGGCGGCATCGAAGGCGCCGCGCTCGTAGACAAGGTCCACGATCGGGCCAGCCAGGCCCACCATCAGCGCCCCCAGCGGCAGCATCGAGGCGCTGGAGAGCATCAGGCCCTGACGGATGCGGGCCACCAGCTG
>JBJOIK010000105.1:0-3681 GCA_046047135.1 Actinomycetota bacterium | reverse complement strand
ACCATGTCTTTCTTGCGATCGACAATCTTGAAGTAGCCATCCGAGTCCATTTGGGCGATGTCGCCCGTGTAGAGCCAACCGTCCTTGACGGTGTTCTTCGTTTCCTCGTCGCGACCCCAGTAACCCTTCATGATCTGGGGACCTTTCGCGATGAGTTCGCCGGGTTCACCAATAGGAACTTCCTTCCCGCTCTCATCAACACAGGCCATTTCGGTGGAGGGCACCGGGATTCCGATGCTGCCGTCTTTGAACTTCCCACCCAAAGGGTTGAAAGAGAGCACCGGAGACGATTCGGTGAGCCCGTAGCCCTCGACGATGGGAGTTCCGGTCATCTCGCGCCAGCGCTTAGCGACAGACTCGTGAAGTGACATTCCCCCCGCGGCCGAAGCCTTCAAGTGCTTGGGTGGGCTATCGGAGAACCACCGTTCATTGAGCAAAGCGTTGAACAGAGTGTTCACACCTGTGGTCCACGTGATTTTGTAGTTTTCGAACGCTCTCTTCAAGTTGCTGGGCGGTCGAGGTGTTGGAATCAGAATGTTCCTGGCTCCCACGTGGTAGAAGCCCAGCAGATTCACCGTGAAAGCGAAGATGTGGTACAGCGGGAGGGCAGTCAGCGCTACTTCTTTACCGGGGGTGATGTAGTCACCGTTCATTTGTAGCAACTGCAGCGTGTTGGATACGAGGTTGCCGTGGGAGAGCATCGCACCCTTCGATACACCTGTTGTTCCGCCGGTGTATTGGAGTGCTGCGAGAGACTCCGGTCCAACCCCCGCCAGGTAGCCGTCCATCTTGGCTTTGGAGCACTCTTTCTCGCCGGCTGCCAGGGCGTTCTGGAATGAGGTGTGAGGCACTGTGATTTTCGGCAGTGAGCGAGACCACACCTTTTGCACCAACCGAATGACCCCTGCAACAGGGGGAGCAAAAAACTCGGTGATCCGAACGGTGACCACTGTCTTAATGTCGGTCTGCGGAATCACCTCGGGAAGTCGGTCGGCGAACATATCACTCACCACGAGGACCTTGGCTCCGGAGTCTTTGAACTGGTGAATCATCTCCGAGGGCGTGTAGAGGGGGTTGGTGTTCACCAAAACCAAGCCGGCCTTCATCACACCAAAAGCCACAATCGGATACGCCAAGGAATTCGGGGTTTGAAGAGCAACCCGGTCCCCCTGCTGCAGCCCCAAGGTCTCTCTCAGGTAGGCAGCGAAGTTGTCGGAAAGCCGGTCAACGTCGCGGTATTTGAGCGAACCATTCATGCCATTGGCCATCACCTGGGTGAAGGCAATGGTGTTGGCGTATGTCGCGGTCGCTGCTCTGACCAACGCGGGAACGTGGGGCAGTGTGACTTTTTGAAGAACCGGGTCGACGTCTGAGGGATAGTGATTGAGCCAGGGACTTTTCGGCATCTCTACTCTTTCCAGGTATGCCATCGCCCACGACCACGTCGGCGATGATGTGTTCGGCTCATCATAGCCATCGAAGTGGTCGCACCACCAGACGGGGTCAGGGCTCAACTACTCCACGAGGTCAGAAATCAGCTTCTCGATTCGCCCGCGGATGTCGTCACGGATTGTTCGCACCGTATCGACATCTTTACCTGCGGGGTCTTCGAGCGCCCAGTCCTCATAACGTTTGCCGGGATAGAACTTGCATGCATCACCACAGCCCATCGTGATCACCACATCGCTGGCCTGAACCTGCTCATCGGTGAGAACTTTCGGCTCGTTGTTCCGGATATCGATGCCCTCCTCGAGCATGACTTCTGCAGCCACGGGGTTGATTTGGTCCTTAGGGGCGCTTCCTGCGCTCAGCACCTCGACTCGATCACCAGCGAGGTGCTGGAGGTATCCGGCGGCCATCTGGGATCGACCAGCGTTGTGAACGCAGACAAACAGGACGGTGGGCTTGTGGCTCATGGCTGATTCTCCTTCTGCGAGGGCAGGGCGAGGGCTAGTGCAAGTGCGACAGAAGCTCCAAGAAGCTGTGCGGCGACGAATCCTCCAGCTGATTCTGCAGAGATTCCCGCAAATGAATCGGTGAATATCCGCCCCAGTGTGACGGCAGGGTTGGCAAAAGAGGTTGACGAGGTGAAGAAGTAGGCAGACCCAATCCATGCTGGGACCACGAACGCAATGAATGAGGACCTGTTGCGATGGACCAGCGCCACAATGATGAACACGAGGCCCGCGGTTGCCACCACTTCGCCCACAAAAGTCCCAGGTGTCAGCCTCTGAGTGTCTGAAAACTCAAGAAGCGGCTTCTGGAACATCAGATGGGCCAATCCCACTCCAGATACTCCACCGAACACCTGTGCAGCGACATAGATCCCCGCGGTCGACCAGGGGAGTTCTCGACGAAGTGTGAGAGCAAAGGTCACTGCCGGATTGAAGTGCGCTCCTGATAGAGGTGCGAGAAGGGCAATCAACACTCCCAGGGCGAGGATTGCAGAGAGCATGTTGAGCAGGAGTTGAACTCCCACGTCAGTCGTGAGGGACTGTCCCATAATTCCTGACCCCACAATGGCAGCCACCAACAGAGCCGTACCGACAAACTCTGCTCCTACTCGAGAGGGCAAGGTCATGACTGCATCACCTGCATGACTCAATGGTGTCAGAGAGAAAACTTGAGTGCGCTGCGACGTCGAGTGAGTTAAGGAAATGTTCACCTGGCTCCGCTGACACCACAGGAATCGAAAATGTCGCGCTGGTTAGATACGTCTTAGATTTGCTCAAAAAGTGGAACCGAGTGCAAGCAATCATTTGGTGAAACCACATAACGCAACCTTCCCCAACGAGTATCGCCACAATTACAGAATTCTTGTGGCATCGAGGGGCTCTACTCGGGCCGCCTGCGGGAATCGAACCCGCGACCTTCTCATTACGAGTGAGAAGTTCAAGACTGCAAGTGGGTCCAGTCCAGCCCAATGATTGGGCCGAAATAGCCCAGTAAACAGATAAGAATCGCGAATTTACAGTGTCAAAACTTTTCCGTCTGATTCCTGGATTTTCAGACCGATTCCGTTCTTTAAATGGAATATGAACGAAATGGGGTTCTTGCCCACCGCGCCCCCCACAGCCCGCGCTTTTCCGGGGTGTCCGGCTGCCTCACCGAGCTGTTCATAGCTCATCGTTACCCCGTAGGGAATTTCTATGAGTGTTTGCCAAATATCGTCTTGGAAGTCCGTGCCGCCAGCACTGGGCGGTAGGTCGAAGGTGGTGCGGACCCCTTGGAAATACTCCGCAAGTTGGGAGGCTGCTCGGGTGAGCACCGGTTTGAGGCCTTCGGAGTCCTCTTTTTCTGAAACACCGATATCGAGGGAGGTGAGAACTCCGTCCACAGCGCGAAGCGTGATGAGTCCGAGTGGTGAATCAACAGTGAGGGCGCTGTGCTGAGCCATCAGGCCAGTGTGCGACCCTGCTACTGCGAGCTCACTTCCTCGGTGTCGCCAATAAAGTCTTGCTCTTCCAAGGTGATGTTGATTGCCACCAATCTTCTCTGGGCGGCTCCGATCACGATGCAGCTAAGTAGCTTCTGAAAGCAACTACTGCCTTGATATTCACCGCCTAAGCCAAGAGATCCGCAGTTCCTACACGAAGTGGAAAACAGCCGCAAGTCCCGCCAGCAACGCAAGGATGTTGGCGAGCTCCTTTGCGACCAGTCGGCGACGATCGACCTTTCTTA
>JBJOIK010000104.1:0-3685 GCA_046047135.1 Actinomycetota bacterium | reverse complement strand
GTCCTTCTGGCACCGCTGGGTCTCTTGGCAGGAATACTCACCAGTCTGAGCTCAGCCGAGAAGAGAGCCATCATGATTGTGGGGGCTGGTCGCGGCGGGGTCATCATGCTTCCGATTAGCCTCGCTCTGGACCCCGAAGTATGGGGGCTGGTTCCTCTGGTTGTCATCACGCAACTGTGCATCGAAGTCCTCGGCATGATGGTCTACCGCACGATAGTGCCGGAGATTGTGCCCACAGATTCTCGTTAACTTTCCTCAACTCTCGAGCGCTAGCCTGAAGATGTGGTATCAGTAACCGTCAAAGCTCCTGGAAAAATAAACCTCGCTCTGCACGTAGGGCCACTTAATGGGGCGGGCTATCACGATCTCGTGACCGTATTTCAGGCGGTCGATATTTACGAAACAATCACCGCCACAGAGGATTCAGATTTTTCTGTTCGGGTGGGCGGGGACGTGATTCTGGATGAGATTCCCCTGGATGACAACAACCTGGCCATGAAAGCTGCGAAAGCTATCCAAGCCCACACCGGCTTTGCCGGTGGGGTCGCATTGCACATTGACAAGAAGGTCCCCGTCGGGGGAGGAATGGCGGGCGGCTCGGCTGATGCCGCTGGTGCCCTCGTCGCCGTGGATGCACTCTGGGGAACCAACCTGTCTTCCGAAACGCTGCTCGACATCGCGTCAAGCTTGGGGTCGGACGTCCCTTTTGGCCTCCACGGCTACACCCAGATCGGTCGAGGGCGAGGAGAAATCCTCGAGAAGGTGCCATCGCTTCCGTTCTACTGGGTTGTGGTTCCCCAAACAAGGCACCTTTCCACCCCTCTTGTGTATTCGATGCTCGATCAGATGCGAGGCGCCCACGCACCGGAATTACCCGAAGCCCCTTCGGCAGCATTGCTCGATGCTCTCTTCCGGGGGGATGCTCATGCACTCGCAGGCGAGTTGGTCAACGATTTGGCAGCGCCAGCCCTGACGCTTGCTCCCGAGATTCAGTCAGTTCTTGACGTGGGCACACAGCTCGGTGCTCTGGCAACGATGGTCTCAGGTTCTGGTCCTACCTGTGTGTATCTCGCTGAGGACAAAGCCCATCAGGATCGCCTCATGGACGGGTGTGAACAAAATGGGACGTATGCGCTCCGCGCTACGTCTCCTGCCCGGGGTGCTCATGTGAGCTCTCGCGAGGGTCTTTCGTAAACAGGCTGATAGCAACCAGGTATATCGCGCCAACAACCAGGAAGATGTCGGCCACGTTCCCGACGAAAAAACCTGCGTAGTCGATGAAATCGACAATGTGCCCGACACCGAAACCGGGTTCACGCAAGACCCGGTCACCGAGGTGAGAAATAGCGCCCCCGAGGAGCGCTGCAACTCCTGCTCCCCAGAGAGCGTTCGGAACGCGTAGAGCAAATATGACAAGGCCCACCACGGCGGCTGCGGCGAAAATGCTGAGAACCCATGTCGCGTCTGCGGCGATTCCAAAGGCTGCACCGGGGTTGTAAACGAGGCGCCAGCCGAGCAGATCGCCGATTACGGGGTGGTACTCATAAAGCTCCAGCGAGGTCTCGGCCCACCACTTGGTCACTTGGTCGAGCACCACAATCACGATGGCGGATATGCCAATCCACCAGCGCAGGGTGGCACTCGAGCGAGTGGGATTAGTCACGGGGTCTCCTCTAGGCCTTCAGAAGTATTCCACGATGGGGTGAGAAAGCCCTTAGCGGCCTTCCACCCCCAGGCTGAGAGAACGCAGCGCTCTCGCGACGGTCACCCGTTCTGCGGGAACCAAAGCCTGAATGAGAGAGTGTTCTGCCGCAATAAGGGTCGAAAAAGCCAGGTCGACGGCTTTTTGTCCTGCGGGCGTGAGCTTTACCACGACACCTCGACCGTCCTCAGGGTCGGAGGAACGGGTGACTAACCCGCGGTGCTCAAGCTTGGTGAGACGGTGCGTCATGGCTCCAGAGCTCACCAGAGTTTCAGCCATGAGCTGTGTGGGGCTTAGCTGATAGGGCTTGCCCGCGCGCCGGAGCGCTGCCAGAACATCAAATTCCCATGACTCAAGACCGGATGCGCGGAATGCTTCGCTTCGAAACTTATCCACCCTTTTGGCAATGCGGGTCACCCGGGACAGGACTTCCAAGGGGGTGATGTCGAGATCTGGTCTCTCCCTCTTCCACGCTTCCACGATGCGGTCGACATCATCAGCGAGCGTGCTCATCACACCATTATCTGTCCTCTGGCAGACTAGGGGAGGCCTTCGGGCCTTTCCGCCTTGGTGTAACGGCAGCACGACAGCCTTTGGAGCTGTGAGGTCTAGGTTCGAATCCTGGGGGCGGAGCGGGGATTGCACCGCGGTGCGGACCCTATTGGGCCGAGGAATAGGCTTAAATGAAGCTATGAGCGATACCCCGCTGGCGGTGGTTGTCCTGGCTGCTGGTCAGGGCACACGGATGAAGTCCCAGCGCGCCAAGGTGCTCCATGACCTAGCGGGCGTTCCGCTGATTGGCCACGTCCTCTCCACCGCCAACGCTCTCGATGCCGAGCACACCCTGGTTGTTGTCCGTCACCACAAAGAGCAGGTTTCTGACGTAGTTCATGCTTTCGCTCCCGAGGCGGCCATCGTCGAACAAGATGACGTGCCGGGGACGGGTCGAGCTGTTGAAATGGCGTTTGCCGCGCTTCCTGATTCTTTCGCCGGTGATGTGGTGGTGATTAGCGGAGACGTTCCCTTGCTCGATTCCGACACGCTGCGCGCCGCCATCTTGCATCACCGCGAAACTGCAGCCGCCGCCACTCTGCTGACGACGGTGCTAGAAGACCCCACTGGGTACGGCCGGGTCATTCGGGCGGACTCAGGGCTTGTCGCAGAGGTCGTCGAAGAAGCGGATGCCACGAGCGAGCAGGCTCGCATTTCAGAAGTCAACGCGGGTGCTTATGTTTTTTCTCGAGCCGTTGTTGGGCAGGCCCTCCGGGCGCTTGAAACCCACAATGCTCAGGGCGAGAAGTACCTCACGGACGTAGTAGCTGCACTAGCTCGCTCCGGAAGCGACGTTCAGGCCATCCGGGTCGAAGATTCGTGGTTATTGGAAGGCATTAACGACCGGGCCCAGCTCAGTGATGTCTATTCACGACTCAACCGAATGATCGTCCGAGGTTGGCAACTAGCCGGGGTCACTATCCACGATCCAGCAAGCTGTTTCATCGACCTTGGCGTGGAACTTTCTCCCGATGTGGAAATCCGTCCAGGTGTGCAACTGCGAGGATCCACCACCATTGCCCAGGGAGCCACCATTGGACCCGACACCACCCTCGTAGACACCGAGGTCGGTGCCGGCGCGAGCGTGGTCCGCACACACGCCGAGGGAGCGGTTATCGAAGCAGAGGCCTCTATCGGGCCATTCGCCTTTTTAAGACCAGGTGCTGTAGTAGGCGAAGACGGAAAGGTCGGCGCTTTTGTCGAAATCAAGAACTCAACCCTTCGCAAAGGCGCGAAGGTGCCTCACCTGAGCTATATCGGGGATGCCGAGATTGGGGAGGGCACGAATATCGGTGCCGGTGCTATCACGGCCAACTATGACGGTGTGGCGAAGCATCGGACCGTTATTGGTGCACACGTCAAGACGGGCTCACACACCGTCTTTGTAGCGCCGGTGTCGGTTGGCGATGGCGCTTACGGGGCAGCGGGGGC
>JBJOIK010000103.1:0-3704 GCA_046047135.1 Actinomycetota bacterium | reverse complement strand
GCATCCTGCGCTTGGTGATGGGGTGCACGCAGAACTTGCCGTGGAACTTCTTGTACCTCTCGTCCTCTGGGTGAACAGCCACTGCAGTGTCTCCGAGCATTGTCTCTGGACGAGTCGTGGCAATCACAAGCTCATCGTCCGAATTCTCGATCTGAGGGGGTGTGAGTCGAGGATGGCCATGAAAAAAGATTTTTGCGTCCGTCCCGCAGGTCGCGCAGGAATGCACTCGAATCTTCAGTTCAGAGGCTGAGATAGTGGGAGATTCGACCTCTTCCACCACAAGATCCTCTGGCCCTCGATATATTGCCGCCTTCACTCAGACATCCTTCCGGTTAGTAAGAGCTGACGAATTCCTTCGGCATCGTGAGAATTAAGCAGAAAACTTCTCGCCTCATCGTCGAGTAGGAGCTCGGCGAGCGTGCCGAGAAGCTCCACGTGTCCGTCACCTTGAGAGGCAATGCCAACACAGGCCTCGACTTCTTCGCTCGACCAGGTGAAGGGCGATACGAACCTGACGAAAACTAATTGATCAAATTTGACGTGCACCCGAGATTCGTCGGTGCCGTGTGGAATTGCAAACCCACCACCGATTTCCGAGGGAAAGATTTGTTCCCTCTCCCACATAGCCTCGGCATACTTCGGGTCAATGGCACCGAGGTCAACGAGCATGTTGCCGCAGATGCGCACGGCCTCCTCTCTCGAGGAGGCCGTGGCATCAAGCGATATACCGGCCAGTTGAAGCAGGTCAGCCATCTGTGATGGTGCCCCCGCTTTGCAACTCACCTACCATTCTCGCGATGTTGAGATCACCTAAGAACATGTCGAAGATGACCACTACCGAATCAGGCACCGCTTGTTTCGCCCTGGCCGAGAGGCCACGGTGAACCAAGACGATGTCGTGCTCCGTTGATGCGAGTTCATTGACAGGTGAGTGCGTCACAGTGATGCCCTGAGGCTTCAACTGCTTAGCCAACTGCTTCGCGACCATAACGCTGGAACCCATTCCAGCCTCACAGGCGACCACAATGTGCTTGACGTCACTTGCCGATATTTCTGCCATGGTTCTTAGCCCTTCATTTCCTTGCTCTTGGCACGTGCCGAAGCGAGGTCACCTTCGGTCTCGTCCGACTTGGAAAGGCGGAGGAGGAACCAGGAGACCACAAACGACACTGCTGCTGAGAGCAGGATACCGAGCAGCACACCGAGGTGGTTGCCAGGAGGGGTCACTGCCATGTAGGCGAAGATTGAACCCGGCGACGGAGTCGCAACGAGTCCCACGCCTGTGGCGAGGAAGGTGGCAACACCAGTCGCACCACCGAGGATGGCACCGAGAACTACCTGCGGCTTCATCAGCACGTAGGGGAAGTAGATCTCGTGAATACCACCCAGGAAGTGGATGATGATGGCACCAGGTGCCGAACCGCGGAGCAGTTTCGGACCCGCGAGCCAGAAGGCTACGAGGATTCCGAGACCAGGTCCTGGGTTGGTCTCGAGCATGAACAGAATCGACTTTCCAGTCTCTTCTGCCTGCACGACACCCAAGGGTCCTAGGACACCGTGGTTGATGGCGTTGTTCATGAACAGAATCTTGGCCGGCTCCACAAGTATGGACGCTGCAGGCAACAGACCAGCATCGGTAATTGCCTGAACACCAGCACCCAAAACATTGCTGATTGCGGTCACGATTGGTCCAATCGCGATGTATCCGAGCATCGCACCCAACATGCCTGCGATACCCAAGGAGAAGTTTCCAATGAGCATCTCGAAGCCGGGAGGTGTGATGGGGTCAAGTACCTTGTCGATGTACTTGAGAATCCAGGCCAGTAGCGGACCAATGATCATCGCACCAAGGAACATCGGAATGTCGCTTCCGACAATCACACCGACGGTTGCAATGGCACCAATAACGGCACCTCGCTGTCCGTGAACGATGCGACCACCGGTGTAACCGATCAGGATCGGCAACAGGTTGAGGATCATCGGGCCAACCATGCTGCTGAAGTTTTCGTTCGGCAGCCAACCGGTCGGGATGAAGAGAGCGGTCAAGAGACCCCAGGCAATGAAGGCTCCGATGTTCGGAATCACCATTCCCGCGAGGTTTCCACCGAGCTTTTGAACAAAAGCACGGGCTCCTGAGCCGCCCCCTGATGGGATGAAGTCAGTCATCTAACTGAACCTTCCTCTCGGGGGATAGGGTTGTGCTAGAAGGCCCGTGCGGTTCGGAGAGGGAGAACAAACTCCGTTCCGCCGGGCTTTCTAGCGTTTTCGGTCCCACCTTTGGGACCGAAACTTGGGAAACCTGAATCATGCGAGTGTCACCTCCAGGTCGAGGGCTCGCAGCGCCTCGACCTCAGCAAGTCCGGTCTCTAAATCACAGACGACTCGGTCAAGTTCGCGTGCATGACCGAATGTCGCGGGATAGGTGTTCTTAAATTTGCTGTGATCAACCAGAAGAATTCGCTCTTCAGAGTTGCGCATCATCACTTTCTTCACGCTCGATTCGTCCGCATCGAAAGCGGTCATGTGTAAATCTGCCGTAAGCCCATTGGCGCCGAGGAAACATACCGAGGCGTTCCATTCAGCTAAGTCTTCTGCTGCTCTCGCCCCCACAGTGCTCAATGATGCTGGCCTAATCTGACCGCTCAAGACATGAACCCTGGTGCCACTTCCGCCGATTCTGGATGCCAGCCGGATGTTGTTGGTGATGACGAGGAGTTCAGGTTTGTCCCTGAGGTGGTTTGCGAGCTGCTCGGTTGTGGTCCCACCGTCAACAAAGATGCAGCCGCGCTCTGGAATGAAGGCAGCAGCCGCACTCGCAATCCGGGCTTTCGCGTCCGGGTTGATGTTTTCGCGCTCGGGGATCGTGTATTCCTTGTGGAAGCGCTCTTGGGAAATTGCCCCACCGTGAACACGACGCAGGACGCCTCGTCTCTCGAGAACATCAAGATCGCGACGAACCGTTTCGGTAGCAACTCGCAGTTTCTTTGCGGCAATTCCAGCGTCGATGCGGCCCTCATTGCGGGTCCATTCGACGAGCTGTAGTCGTCGCTCTTCTGCCAACATCATCGTTGCCTTTTCACTAAATGGTGTGAAATCCCTATGAAACTAACACAAAACCACAGAAAACAACAAAAAAGTACACAAGAACAAAATCCGTGTCTCCCGCCGGATGTCAGTCGGCGACAACCGGAAGGTGTCGATCGATGCTCTGATGGAGCCTCACCGCCGGCAGATCGTTCAGGTGAGAAAGCTGAGATGTAGCTTGCTGGACTTTCTGCGAACCCCATTGAGCAGCCATCGCCACAGCGCTGCCCACCCCGTCCGGGTCCCGAAGATGGGAATTGAAGAATCCAGAAACGCTCGCGTCTCCCGCTCCAATGGTGTTGTGGACCGATACCGGATCACATGTAGCCCAATAAACCTTGTGGTCAGCAAGACCCAAAACCCCTCCAGCTCCCATGCTCACCATGACGTACGAGACGCCCCACGAAGCAACTTCCTCTGCGGCGTCAACGACATCTCCGAGGGTGTGAAGTTCTCGCCCTACGGCGTCTCCTAATTCCTTCACGTTGGGTTTCACAAAATCGACGAGACCACTACGAGCCCATTTTTCAAAGAGTGAACCTGAGGTATCGAGGGCGATCTTCACTCCACCCGGCAGTTGAGCGCGGATAGCCTCGATATCAGCTTCGCCCCGCACAATC
>JBJOIK010000102.1:0-3729 GCA_046047135.1 Actinomycetota bacterium | reverse complement strand
CCCAGTCTGCTCAGGCAACTGCGTCCCGATGTCACTATCGGGTATTTCCACCACATCCCCCTGTGCTCCTCTGAACGGTTTCGAGAGCTACCGGAGTTTCGCCAGATAGTGAAAGGAATCGCTGACTCGGACATCGTCGGATTCCAACGCTCCTCCGACACCGCACATTTCCTGGCTTGTGCCAAAGTGCTCTCTCAGGAGGGCACCAGCGCTCCGGTCGCCAAAACTTATCCAATCTCCATTGATTACACCGAAGTGGCCTCAGCATCTGCCACTCGCGCAGTTCTCGATCGGGCCACAGAGCTTCGGGAAACCTGGGGCAACCCCAGCACGGTTTTTCTCGGCGCTGATCGCCTCGACTACACCAAAGGGATTGAGGAGCGATTAGAGGCTTACGAATTGTTGCTGTCCTCCGGCCGCCTCAGTCCCACCGAGAGCGTATTCGTGCAAGCAGGGAGCCCTTCGAGGGAAAATGTTGAGTCTTACCGAGCACTCCAGAGGAGAATCGAAACCATCGTTGAGAGGATCAATGCGAATTTCAGGTCTGACACCGGTCGACCGGCGGTGGTGTACCTGGCGTCAAATCTCGAGAGAGAGGAAATGCTCTCCCTCTTCGTTGCAGCCGACGTTATGGTGGTGAGCGCTCTGAGAGACGGGATGAACCTTGTTGCCAAGGAATACATCGCCTGCCGAAATGAAGAAACGGGGGTGCTTGTCTTGAGCACTCAGACTGGAGCAGCAGATTCCCTGACAGAAGCACTCCTTGTGAACCCCGCGGATATTCAGGCGCTTGCCGACACGATGTTGAACGCAGCGCACCTCACACCCAGTGAGCAGCGTCGGAAAATGCGAGCCCTCCGGGCGGAAGTCAAACAACACGATGTGACATGGTGGTCTGACAGCATTCTGAGCGATCTAGCCTCCGCGAGATCCTCCGGGTAGCTCGGTAGTCTGGGCGATATGCCCCGAGCGTCACAACCTGGCCTTGTTAGGCGAATTCTTGCAACAATCTCGCTGGCACTCGTAGGGATTCTGGGGGCTGCAGGCTCATACGCCGCAGGTTCCTGGAGCGTTGGGTTTTCCGCTGAAGGAATGGTTGATTCGTTTGAACTAGAGACTGCGGTCATGGAGCAGGCTCCGACTGCTCGTCCGCTGCCACCTGTTGACGTTGCAGCCCTTCGAATCCCGACGTGTTCAATTGCGACCACGCTTGAAGCACAGGAGCTAGGTTCGTTCGCTGGCATCGTTGTCGATCCGGTGACTGACGACATTCTTTTCGCACGTAACTCAGCGGAGGCCCTCGCTCCAGCCAGTGTTCAGAAGATTCTGACCGCCGCGGCCGCACTCACTACTTTGGGTTCGGACACAACATTTCAAACCTCAACCTGGGTGGGGGATGATGCCGAAACGCTCATTCTGAAGGCAGGTGGCGACCTCACACTGAGCGCTACCGCTGACGGGACTGAGAGCGTGTATGTGGGCGCTGCGAAGCTGAGTGACCTAGCGCAGCAGACAATCGATGCCCTTGGGGCCGGTCTTCCCGAGGGTGAAAAGGTGACGATCAGGGAGCTCGTTGTCGACGCCTCACTGTGGGACTCGGAGGATAACTGGAGGGACGCCTGGGCGTCCAGCGCTCGCTCGAATGGATATATCTCTCGAATCACACCTCTGCAGATAGATGGCGATCGATTTAACCCCAGTGGTGTGATGAGCCAGCGAAGCAATGATCCGATGGGCAGAGCTGCCTCAGCTTTCGTTTCGGCATTGCGTCAAGCGGGCAATTCAGCCCGTTTCGTCACCATCACATATTCGGAGACTCCTGAGGAAGCGTCACAAGTTTCGAGTGTTTCGTCTAGACCAGTCTCGGAGCTCGTGAACTACATGCTCAAAGAAAGCGACAATACAGTAGCCGAGATGTTGGGTCGGCATGTTTCGTTGGCTCAAGGATTTGGCGGATCAGGCGATTCCATCGGTGAGGCTCTGCTTGCTTCCCTGGCTGTTTTGGGACTAAACCAGGACGCTCTCTCACTGGATGACGCATCAGGGCTCTCCGCTGAGAACCGCATCACTCCCGACTATGTCGGTTCTCTTCTGGCCCAGATTTATCGCAATGAAGAGGCACTCACCCTCATGAAAGAGGGATTTCCGGTTGCAGGAGTTGATGGTTCACTCGACGATCGCTTCGATGGCTCCAATGAAGCCTTACACGGACAAGTCTTTGCCAAAACGGGGAGCATTCAGGGTGTTCGGTCTCTGGCTGGATGGGTCACCGCTGAGGACGGGAGTGACCTGGTCTTTGCCTTTTTTGCATCGGGTGATGTGAGTGATGCCGCTCGCGGCGCCCTCGAGACGGTGGTAGCCGGGGTCTATGGCTGCGGGTCAAACCTGGCAGACTTTTAGAAACAGGGGGGTGAGTAAGTGCGCGGCCTACTAATAGTTGACGTCCAAAACGACTTTTGTGAGGGAGGTGCATTGGGCGTTGACGGGGGTGAGTTGGTCGCCCGGGGCATCACCCACTTGCTGGAAGAAAGAGCTAGCCACTACGGGGCCATTATTGCGTCTCGTGATTGGCATGACGCTGACAACGACAATGGCGGCCATTTTGCGGCCGCAGGCGACGCACCCGACTTTGTGACCACGTGGCCTGTGCATTGCGTGGCAGGAACCACAGGAGCGGACTACCACCCGGGGCTTGCCCAGGAGTTCATTACCCACCATGTGAAGAAGGGCCAGGGTGTCCCCGCGTATTCGATGTTCGAAGGCTTGAGCGACGATGGCAAAACCGTGGAGAGCATCCTTCGCGAAGCCGGTGTTACAGAAGTTGACGTGGTGGGCATTGCCACGGATCACTGTGTTCGAGCCAGTGCCTTGGATGCCAAGAGGGCAGGGTTTGGCGTCACGGTGCTAAAAGACCTCGTCGCAGCGGTTTCTGCTGAGACCGAAAAGGACGCAGTGAATGAAATGAATGAGGCAGGGGTTGTCCTTGGCAGAGCATAAGGATAGAACCTACACAGTGGTCTCCTGCCACTACGGCGACCTTTTTTGGATCAAACACATGTTGGCCCAAGTCCAGCAACATTCTGGTGGCTCCGTTAAATCGGCAGTCATTGTGGACCAGTCGAGAAATTCGAAAGAGCAGCTAGAGAAGCTTCCTTTGGTGAGTGAGGTACTTACTTTTGAGCCGGACACTGCACAGATTGCGGTTGAAGGTCATGATCATCCTGCAGCGCTCGATCGAGCTCTGGAGCAGGGCACTTTCAGCACTTCGCACATCATTGTGATGGATTCTGATGCGTTCCCGGTTAATTCAGAGTGGATAGGAAAGCTCGACAACATTTCTCTTGCACTAGTTCCTGGAAGTAAGAAAAATACCCATCCCTGTTTGATGGTCTTCCCCACAGCACTCAAAGGGGTAGTTAATTTCTCCGAAGGTTATCTTGAGCGGGCACAGAGAAAAGGGGCGCCTGACACTGGTCGGCGGGTTGGTTCACAGCTCGCTGCTGCCGGGCACGACGTCACACTCCTCGAACACACCCCCGCATTCAACGGCTATCGTGGCTCCTTTTACTTGGGCAATAGCTACTATCACCATGGCCACGGCTCTTTCATGGCCGGAGACCACGATCAGTACAAAGGATTTGTGTCTCAAGCCAGTGAGAAGCTCTACAGAAAAAGAGTCCTACAACACCGTTTCTCCCTCACACCGCTCGACATCGCGGGGTTGTTTGT
>JBJOIK010000101.1:0-3757 GCA_046047135.1 Actinomycetota bacterium | reverse complement strand
TCAACTCGGAACTGAAGTCCCGCTCTGCGCCAGAATGCCAAAAGGATGAGAGACTGCGCTGCCACGCCAGCGGTCGCTGAACCCGCTAACACCGCCACCATCCCGGGCGTCCACTCCAGGGCATCCGAGGTGTTAGCCGTGGGAAAAAGGACAGAGAAGACCACCAGGCCGGTCATCGCCACAATGTTGTTGAGCGCTGGAGCCCAGGTAAAAGGACCAAAAACTTTTCTAGCGTTGAGCACTTCACTGAGCAGGCTGTAGAGCGCATAAAACAGAACCTGAGGCAAACACCAGTAAGCGAACGCGATGGCGAGAGCGATTTCGTCGGAACTGAAACCTCGAGTGCCCACTCCACCCTGTTGGGCATAGAGCGCTACGAGCGCTGGCGCAAGGAGTGTGGCGAGGATGGCGACCGCTAAAAAGATTACAAACCCAAGGGTCACAATCTTGTTGATGAACGATTGGCCCCCATCTTTATCAAGCCCCGCCTTGACAATGTGGGGGACAAGCACCGCACTGAGAACACCCCCGGCCACGATGGCGTAAATGTTGTTGGGGAGCTGGTTTGCCAGCGCAAAAGTATCTGCTCCGGCCCCAACGATTCCCAGTGTGCGAGCGAGGATGATGGCGCTGATGAAGCCCAGAATCCGGGAGACGATGGTTCCCGACGCAAGAACCATGCTGGCTCGGCCAAGCGAGCGTGCATCAGGAGCTACTTGACTCACGTCGCCGTCCTCTCCGCTCTCCTGCGCTGAATCGAGCGGAGGAGGCCGAAAGTGAAGACGCCCCCCACGAGCGCTGCCAGCGCAACACTGATCACGCCCTCCCAGCCAGCTCTAATCGTGACCGGAATGGTAACGAGCTCGCCGACTGGCGCGCCACTCGCTGTCAGGAGCGTGAACTCTACGTTCACGGTGCCGTTTGCCAGTGATTGAACAGGAACAAAGACGCGGGCGGTTGCTTGGGCAGGGATTGCCACGCTGGTCGTAGGTTCCTCCACGGCGAGGATTCCGGAGGTTGGTCGAACCGCTAATTCAACGAACACATCCGACTCAAGGTCATTCACCAGGGTTACAGGGAGTTGGGTTTGGTCGGTAAGGACTGTGATGGAGCTTCCCTGCTCAACACGAACCGAGTTGTGGAAAGCCCTGGAATCTTCTTGAGCTCTGGCCCACTCACTCTCGAGACCATTGGGGTCCTCGCTCCAGGTTGAAGATAAGAGAGCTTGATACCTGTTCCAGCGACCAAAGACCGCTTTTTCCGGATCAGTTGCGATAGTCGCGAAGGTGACATCGCTTTCCCACAGCTCTTTGAGCGCGCTGACAAAGTTTTGCCATTCCCTGGTTTGAGGAATGGTTGTGAGACCAGGAAGCGTCTCGGTGGGGGCGGTTTGGAGTGGCACCGGGACAATGGTGGCCACAGGCATCGAAGCAAAGCCCTGCAACACGGATTCAATTCGAGGAGCGATCGCGGTGGCAGGAAGGCGACCAGTGCTGATGACCAAGATTTCACGATTAGCCGTGAGTGCTCGGTAGGCGATGATTCCCTGAGCTCGTTGCAGGTCTGCTTGACCCTCCAAGACCGTGGGCGCTTGAAGGGCATCCCGAGCGAGGTCACTCAGTTGGGTGTCAACTCGGATAATACGAGCGTCTCCCACAGCAACCACCGCTCGATCTGAGGGAAGAGAGTTGCTGGATATCAGAATGGCCGAGGCCGAGCGGGTGGCCAGCGTCGCAAGCTGGTCATTGCTGATGGCATCCCCGTGTATCCAGGGATACTCACCTAATTTCGCGTAGACCAGGGTGTCGATTGCCAGGGTGGCGAGTGGATCGGCATCGGCCCACGGCAGCGCGAACTGGGTGAGACCGACAGAACCGAGCGTGCTCGCCCACGCGAGCGATTCTGGGGGAGCTTGGTCGCCGAGGACGGTGATCGATGATGTGATTCGACTGTCAATGGCGAGGGTGGCCGGGAATGTTTGGACGGCCCGGGTCACTTGATTGAGCGCCCCACCTTCAATGGTCAGTGCTCCGAGTTCTTCTGGTCCCAGCGCAAGCCCACCCACCGCGGAGGTGGTCAGCGTCACAATCGGGGCGATAGCAGCTTGACCGATCGTCGCGCCTTCTGGGGCGAGCACGACGATTTGTCTGCCACTGAGCTCTCTGAGTCCGGGCGTGAGATTGCCGGGGTTCTGATATGTGACTTCGAGGCCAAATATTTGAGCGGTTGGCTCTTCGGGGTCCGCTGGCTCTTCAAATCGAGAGAGTAGGGCGTCGATGTCGAACTGGAAACTCATTTCCCGTGATTCGAGTTGGGGAACCTCAGGACTTTCCGCTTCTGCAATGGAGATCGATATCGGAGAACTATCGCCGGCGACAAAACGACGAATTTGGTCTTCACTAGTGAACGGATCCTCAGTCATCGAGACCGTGATATCTCCCGAATTGAGAGTGCCTGTTTCATCAGCTCGGAGAACCACACTGAACTCGCTTCCGAGTGCAGGATCGACTACTCCGCCCCCGCCGACGATGAGGTCCACCCGGGCGCGAGAGCGCTCGTCACTGGCATAGGCGGCTGTGCTCTGGGTAAGGCTCCCCAGGACGAGGGCGCCAAGCGCGAGGGCCGCAGCGATGATGCGCACAGGACCCCCAGAGGCGCCGTTAATCGCGACCTTATCCACGCCTGAGTGTCACTGTCCCCAGAGCTGGCATGGTTCAGAGTCTAGACTCTGAACACTATGTCGAGCGTTGCAAAAGCCGTAGAAACACTGCGACTGGTCACCTCTCAAGAACCCATAAAGGGCCTCTCTGAGGCTTTTGCACATGCCGGATATGAACTGGCGCTGGTGGGAGGACCAGTGCGCGATGCATTTCTCGGCCGGCCTGTTCACGACCTGGATTTCACTACCTCCGCGAGACCAGATGACATCGAACGGATTGTAAAACCGCTGGCCCAGGCAACGTGGGACGTGGGGCGTGAATTTGGGACAATCGCTGCTCAGTTGGGCGACTACACCGTCGAAATTACGACGTATCGGGCTGACACCTACGACGGTTCCAGCCGAAAACCCGATGTTGTTTTCGGCGACACTCTGGAAGCCGACTTGGTGAGGCGCGATTTCAGCATGAACGCGATGGCTCTCACCCTTCCTGACGTGAAGCTCATTGACCCGTGCCAGGGCCTGGACGACCTCTTGGCTGGAGTCTTGCGGACCCCGAGCGCTCCCGAGGAATCATTCAATGACGACCCACTTCGTATGATGCGAGGCGCCAGGTTTGTGAGCCAGTTGGGCGTGACTGTGCACGAGGACACGGCCCGAGCGATGCGCGATATGGCACCCAGAATCGCGGATATTTCGGCGGAGCGAGTTCGCGAAGAGCTCACCCGCTTGCTCTCCACTGATTCCCCGCGCCCGGGTCTTGAGATCCTGGTAGAGACCGGAATTGCGGATGTGGTCTTGCCAGAGCTTCCAGCATTGCAATTGGAAACGGACGAGCACGCGCACCACAAAGACGTCTATCAGCACACCCTCACCGTCGTGGAGCAGGCGATTGATGAAGAAAAGCGCCGGTTCCCGGGCCAGCCCGCCGACGTTGTACTCCGTCTCGCCGCTCTCCTGCATGACATAGGAAAACCGGCGACCAGGAGATTTGAGGCTGGTGGGGCGGTGACGTTCTATCACCACGATGTCGTGGGCGCGAAGTTGGCGAAAAAGCGGCTCAAAGCACTCCGCTTCGACAACAACACGATTGACTCT
>JBJOIK010000100.1:0-3820 GCA_046047135.1 Actinomycetota bacterium | reverse complement strand
TGTTTATTCGCCAAGTTCTGGACGAGCTCGGCAAGGTCGTCACTCCGACTAGGAGCGAGCTGGTCAACTACACCTTGGTGGTCCTTGTTTTCGTCATCATCATGATGACGTTGGTATCGGTACTGGACATCTTCTTCGGATGGGGTGTGTCCTGGATTTTTGGTGATGGTAGAAGCCTTTTTGGCTAGGCCTTGGTAAGAAAAGAGAGAAGAAATAGTGTCTGAAGACAAGGGTTACGACATCGACGTGGCAACAGCCGCCGAGCAGTCCTCCGAAGAAGATGAAGCTCAGGAAGGCATGGTCATTGCCGAGCAGGAGCATTCCTCTGATTCGGCAGAGCACGAAGCCATGCATGTCGTTGATGACGCCAGTGTGAACGTCGATGAGGCTCTCGAGGCTCTTGACGCTGCCGAAGACGATGAAGCAGACGCATTAGTGGACGATGCACTCGATATCGACTCTGCCGAAGAGGCTGACGCAGCGGCTGAAGCGACTGCTGATGAGGCTGAGACTTTCCAGGATGACCAAGCAGAAGAGGCGGAAGATCCCTATGCAGATTTTCGACGTGAGCTGCGCCGCAAATCTGGCAAGTGGTACGTGGTCCACTCGTACGCCGGATTTGAAAAGAGAGTGAAGTCCAACATCGAGAACCGACGCACATCGCTCGGGATGGAGGACTACATTTTCGAGGTCCAGGTTCCGATGGAAGATGTCGTCGAAATCAAGAACGGTCAGCGCAAGCTTGTCACCAGAGTCCGAATCCCCAGCTATGTACTGGTCCGCATGGATCTCAACGAAGACAGCTGGGGAACCGTTCGCCACACCCCCGGTGTGACAGGGTTCGTCGGAAACGCTCACAACCCGACTCCTCTTCGATTCGAAGAAGCATTTGACATGCTGAAGTCGACCGTCCAGGTTGCAGAAGCTGCTCCCATCAAGGGACAAGCCGTGAGTGTCGGAGGCGGCGTTTCTCGCATGCTTCCTGCGGAGGTTGACTTCGAGGTGGGCGAAACTATCACCATCAAAGAAGGCTCTTTTGCGGGGCTCCCTGGAACCATTAGCGAAATCAAGCCCGAGAGCGGTAAGCTCACGGTGCTTGTTTCGTTGTTCGAACGTGAGACCCCGGTTGAACTCGGATTCGACCAGGTCACCAAGCTCTAAACACCAGTACCACGGTGTGGAGGTGCCACACACGTGGGAGCGCATGGCGAAGTGCCGTGCTCGATAAAGAAAAGGAAAAACAATGGCAAAGAAAGTTGTGGGCCTTATCAAGCTCCAAATTCAAGCCGGCGCTGCAAACCCAGCTCCCCCTGTGGGTCCTGCCTTGGGTCAGCACGGTGTGAACATCATGGAGTTCTGCAATGCATACAACCAGGCGACACAGGATCAGCGCGGAAACGTTATTCCAGTTGAAATCTCTGTGTATGAAGACCGGTCCTTTACCTTCGTGTTGAAGACTCCGCCAGCGGCTGAGCTCATCAAGAAGGCTGCGGGAGTGAAAAAAGGATCCGGAGTTCCTCACACTCAGAAGGTTGCCAACATCACGCCGGCACAGGTTCGCCAGATTGCCGAGCAAAAGCAGGCTGATCTCAACGCCAACGACATCGAGGCAGCGGCCAAGATTATCGAAGGCACCGCCCGCAGCATGGGCATCACTGTTAGCTAACACACCTTTTCACAGCGGGAGAGCGAGCCACGCTCACATACCGCGACCTCGTTCATAGGAGACACAACATGGCGCAAAAATCCAAGGCATACCAGGCCGCAAAGGCTCTTGTTCAAGAAGGCCACTATTACACCCCAGGCGACGCGGTGGCGCTCGCCAAGAAGACAACGTCGCAGAAGTTCGATTCCACGGTGGAAGTGGCTATCAAGCTAGGCGTTGATCAACGCAAAGCTGACCAGATGGTCCGTGGGACCGTGAGCCTTCCCCACGGCACAGGTAAAACCGCTCGCGTTCTTGTTTTTGCTACCGGACCGGCAGCGGAAGCGGCTGTTGCCGCTGGTGCCGACGAGGTCGGTGGAGATGAACTCATTGAGAAAGTAGCCGGTGGATACACCAACTTTGATGCAGCAGTATCAACCCCTGAGCTGATGGGCAAGGTGGGAACCCTCGGGAAGGTACTGGGACCACGTGGTCTCATGCCAAACCCCAAGACTGGGACTGTTACCCCCGACGTGGGCAAGGCGGTTAGCGATATCAAGGGCGGGAAAATCGAGTTCAAACTCGACAAGCACTCCAACATGCATTTTGTTATTGGAAAGGCAAGCTTCAGCGAAGAGCAGCTTCTGGAGAACTTCAGAGCTGCATGTGAAGAGATTCAGCGCCTGAAGCCCTCAGCATCCAAAGGCCGCTACATCCAGAAGGCTGCCGTGTCGACGACCTTTGGTCCCGGCATTCCTCTGGACGTCAACGCGCTCTAAGTGCGGATAATTCGCATGGGCATCAGTCGAGCAACGCTCGCTGATGCCCATCGCCTTTCCTTGCTTGCTCGAGACACTTTTCCATTGGCGTGCCCGCCGGAAACGTCGGCAGAGAACATTGCACTGTTTTGCGAGAGAAACCTGTCCGAGAGCTCATTCAGTTTCTATCTTGGGGAAGAATCCCACAAAATTTGGGTGGCAACAAAGGGCGACAGCTTCGTGGGATATGTCATGAGTATTGGCGGAGAACCCAAAGATCCGGTGATTGCCGGAGTTGTGTCGAGGCGACCGACGGTGGAAATTTCGAAGATTTATGTGACGTCAGGTTCACAGGGTTCCGGTCTTTCGTCCGAGCTCATGAGTGTTGCAATAGAGGAAGCCGCAGCGCAGGGTGCAGAGTCCGTTTGGTTAGGCGTGAATAAGCACAATGAGCGGGCGAATCGCTTCTACCAGCGATGGGGTTTCGAGATTGTAGGGGAGAGGGAGTTTGTGGTCGGGGACAGTCTTGAATCCGATTATGTGCGGGAATTGATTCTCTAAAGGGTTTCTAAAGATCATTCATAGGAAAACCCAAGATGGAGGTGGCATCCTCCTGGACATGAATGATTACAAAGGCGTTGACCTGGTTTCACACAAACTCACTCACGCGGACGGATCTGCCCTCAGGGCGCTCGTGGTCGATGACGAAGAGAGCCTGGCCGATCTCGTTGCGATGTCGCTTCGCTACGAGGGCTGGGATGTGAAAACAGCCCACTCCGTCACAGAGGCTATGAAGGCTGCACAAGCCTTCTCTCCCGACATTGCTGTTCTCGACATCATGCTCCCCGACGGTGATGGGCTTTCCCTCATGAAAAGCCTGAGAGGTGTTCATACTGGCCTTCCGGTACTTTTTCTCACGGCCAAGGACGCTGTAGACGACAGGGTTGCGGGGCTCACCGCGGGCGGTGATGATTACGTCACCAAACCCTTCAGCTTGGAGGAACTGGTTGCGAGACTGCGCAGTATTCTCCGACGAGCCGGAACTGGTATGCAGGAAGAGGATCAGGCAGAACTGCGCATCGGGGATCTTGTGCTGAACGAGGACAGCTACGAAGTCACCCGGGGAGGAGTCTCCATCGACCTCACCAGCACCGAATTCGAGCTCCTGCGCTACCTGATGAGGAACCCCAAGAGAGTCCTCTCAAAAGCGAATATTCTCGACCGTGTGTGGGATTACGACTTTGGCGGAAAAGCCAGCATCGTCGAAATTTACATTTCCTACCTTCGAAAGAAGATAGACACCCTAGGCCCGCCCCTGATCCACACCGTCAGGGGCGTGGGGTACATCATCAAGCCAGCCGACTAAATGGTCACCTCCTCCGTTCCGTTACCGAGCCTCCTCAGGGCACGGCCGACA
>JBJOIK010000099.1:0-3921 GCA_046047135.1 Actinomycetota bacterium | reverse complement strand
ACCGCCACAATCGCGAGGGCTCCTGGCCAAGAAGGACAAAGGGAGTCTCGTCGTCTCCAGGCTCAGGACCATAGAGGGTGACGTCAGGCCAGTTGAGGAACCTGCTCCCATCCGTTGCGTGTTCAACCAGCGGCCTGGTGAGTTGAAAATCGAAATACTCTTCAGGGTCAATCTGAGAAAGCACTACATGGACGCGTTGATCGAGGAGCGTCTGTGCCGCCGTTGTTGCTGCGTCACCCGCGTCGTTCCAGCCCTCGAAGGCGACAATCAACACTCTGCTGGGGTCGCTCAACGGGATTTTGGACATCTAACCTCCGGGTAGTGGTTCAAGCCTACCCCTCTGGAGGGGGAGACTAGACTTTCTGACCGTGAGCCAGATGGGGATGAAAGCCGCGCTCTTCGATATGGACGGCACCATCATCGACTCAGAACCCTACTGGATGGTTGCCGAACGCGAACTAGTCGAAAGTTTCGGTGGTTCCTGGTCTGATGAGCAGGGTTACGCCCTGGTCGGCAGCGGTCTGTGGAATTCTGCGAGCCTCATTCAGGCGGCCGGGGTTGACCTTGAATTGGACGAGATCGTCGATCGCCTCAGCGAGAGGGTTCTTCACCAAATCACAGAATCTGTCCCCTGGCGGCCAGGTGTCAGGGAGCTGTTTCGAAGCCTTCTCGATCAGGGCATCCCTTGCGCGCTCGTCACTATGTCACTGCGGAGGAACGCTCAAGCGCTCGCCGACGCGGTGGCTCGGGAACTGGGCCAAACAGTATTTTCTGCGATTGTCGCCGGAGACGACGTGGAGTCACCAAAGCCCAACCCGGAGGCGTACCTCAAGGCGGCAGCGGCTTTGAAGGTCGATGTGGTGGACGCCGTAGCCCTGGAAGATTCGGCTTTTGGGGCGGCAAGCGCTTTCTCCGCCGGTGCCGTCACCATTGGTATTCCCCTCCATGTCGGCATACCGCACAGTTCCGTCGACGAGATGTGGTCGTCGCTGGAGGGCACGTCCGTTGCGGATTTAGAGAGAGTGTGGCAAGTGCATCGCAGGAGAGCGAGCTAATGCCCCGTCGAGGTCCTTTCCGTATCGGAGATCACGTTCAATTACGTGGGCCTAGGGGCACTCTGCACACCATCACGCTGGAGGCGGGGGGTAGTTTCCACACCCACAAGGGGCAGATAGCTCACGATGACCTTGTAGGGGCGCCGGAAGGGTCCGTTGTGACAACCGATCGTGGAGTGAACTATCTGGCCCTGAGGCCTTTGTTGACTGATTTTGTGCTGTCAATGCACCGGGGCGCCACCATCATTTATCCCAAAGATTCCGCCCAAATTGTCTCCCTCGCTGACGTTCAGCCGGGGCATCACGTGCTCGAGGCCGGGGTGGGTTCGGGCGCACTCAGCCTGTCACTGTTACGGGCCCTGGGGGAGCATGGCACGCTGATCTCTATCGAGAGACGTCAAGAGTTCGCTGACATTGCCAAGGCCAACGTGGAGGCCTTTTATGGCACGAAACCGGCGCAATGGACCGTCACGGTGGGAGAGTTCACGGATGTTGCACTCTCGCGTCCTGAGGCTAGTTGTGACCGGATCATTCTCGACATGTTGGCCCCCTGGGAGTGCGTAGACGCCGTTATTCATGCGCTCATACCCGGTGGCGTGCTCGCAGTCTATGTCGCGACCGTAACGCAGCTCTCCCGAGTAGTGGAGGCGATTAGGGCTTCCGGGCGCTTTACGCACCCCGACTCCTTGGAAGTATTGCTGCGACCCTGGCACGTTGAAGGTCTTGCTGTTCGGCCCGAACATCGCATGATTGGGCACACAGGGTTTGTAATGACTGCTCGCCTGCTGGCACCAGGGCATGCGGCTCCGCATTCGTCGTCTCGGGGAAGCAAACCGGAGTATTCCGATGAGGATGTTGAAGTGTGGACTCCGGGCGCCACGGGTCAGCGGCAGGCCAGCGACAAGAGAGTTCGAAAGACCGTTCGCCAAGCGCAGGCGAGGGCGTCCAGGTCTGCCAGCGACTAACCCCAGCCATCGCTCGATAGACTCTCACCCATGCCTCAGCTGTCCATGACCAGTGTTCTCGGTATTGGTGTTGTCGCCGTCACTCTCGGCACCCTGTTATCTGCCGCCGCACTCTCGAGGGCAGAAGAAGAGAGCACCTGCGAAAGCCCTTACGAGTCGGGAAGAGCGTCATCACTGGTGAGCGCTCACATGAACCAGGACGGCGCGATTGAAGCGACTTTCCCAACCCCCCTCATCACTACAGGTCGTGAGGTGAGCGTTCTTGAGGAGGGAATCGGTGAACCCGCGAAGCTCGGCGGGTATGTCGATTTCGATGTCACTGTGTTTATTGGCCAAAGCGGAAGCATTCTCACCGCCTCGAGTTATGTTCCAGGTAATCCCGTCAGGCGTCCTGTGAGTACCGAGGTCGATGACTTTTTCGCAGAAGTACTCGAGTGCCAACGTCCGGGCTCCAGAGTGGTGGTGACCGCTGAAATCTCGGACATGTTTGGAGAGATTGAAGAGGATGAATTCCTCCGCAATGAGACCACGTTGGTGGCCGTGGTCGATGTTTACAACACTTATCCGGGTGTGGCAACAGGTTCCACCAGGCTTCCCCAGGCTGGCCTGCCAACCATTACTCAGGCCCCCACGGGCGAGCACGGCTTTAGCTTCCCTAACGCCCCCATCCTCGAGGGTCTTCAAGTTTCGGTACTCAAGCAAGGCGATGGTGTCGCCATTGCTCCAGGCGATTTCGTGGTAGCTCACTTCACCGGAGCGGTCTGGAACACCCGACAGGTCTTCACCTCTAGCTATGAGCGAGGCGTCCCGCTGTCGCTTGTAATGCAGGATTTGACCACGAGCGAGGGTAGCCCAGGCGTAATTCCGGGCATCCTAGAGGCACTTGTCGGTAAGACTGTGGGATCCCAAATTCTGGTCTCAATTCCGCCGGAGCTTGGTTATCCCGCCGGCGCAGCACCTGCTGGCGTCCCAGAAGGATCAACCTTGGTCTACGTGCTCGACATTCTGGGCGTGAGCAACTAACCCGAAGTTCTGCACACCGTCTTAGGATGAGCCCGTGAGCACAACCGCCCGGAGCGTGAATCCTGAGGACAGGCTTTTTCACCTCATCCTCGCCCTCATGTCGACGAGGTCAGGTCTGACAAAGGACCACATTCTCTCGACCGTCCGAGGCTACCGGGAGGACACGGAAGCAGGTATGGCGAGAGAGAGCCTGGAGCGTCGCTTTGAGCGGGATAAGGATTCCCTGCGCGAACTTGGCATACCTCTCGAGGCGAGCATTCCTCCTGAAGACGATGGCAACAACAAGAACACTCTGTACAAAATCCCCAAAGGCGACTATGACATTCCCGACGGCGTCGAGTTCACGGGCCGGGATATCACCTTGCTGAATTTGGCTGCAACTCTCTGGCGCGAGGGAACGCTCTCCAAAGAAGCCCACATCGCAACAGTGAAACTGCAGTCTTTTGGAGTCACCATTGACGAACCGCTCGTCGGATTTGCGCCCGTGATTAGCACACGGGACCCAGCTCTGAGCGCCTTGCAAGATGCACTCGATGCGGGTGTCATGGTGAATTTTTCCTATCTGAAGCCGGGTGAATCAAAAGCCTCTCTGCGCACAGTGTCACCCATGGCTCTGGTGAACCATGAGGGCAGATGGCACCTTTACGCCCATGAAACAGATACCGACAAGTTCAAGACATTCCTGCTTCGAAGAATTGTGTCGTCGGTGACACTGCTCTCTGAACCCTCGCCAGAAGCGCCCAGTGGAGTCACTGTTCGAGCGCTGGACGAGCTAGAGGCCCTCTATCAACAGCAAGTTGCGACCATCCGAGTGTCTTCTGACAGTGATGCCTGGAGTTCGCTCTCAAAGCGCCGTGGGACCGACATCCTCGGCCAGA
>JBJOIK010000098.1:0-3923 GCA_046047135.1 Actinomycetota bacterium | reverse complement strand
CGACCCCTTCCTTACCATGGAAGTGCTCTACCACTGAGCTATCGGGGCAGGCCTACCGGTGGCAGGACCAAGGCTCGAGATTAGCACTTGGTGAGCCTGACCGGCAAACAGAAACCACCCCGCCTCGCCCATATTGCAACCGGTTGCACAAGCTCAATTTGTCGTTAGGGTTATATCCATGCTTTCCCCCAAATCATTGGCAAATTCACCGTCTGACTGGTGGCGTCACGCCGTCATTTACCAGATATATCCCCGTTCTTTTGCGGATGAAAATGGTGACGGAATTGGTGACCTTCCGGGCATTATTGAGCGCCTTCCGCAGGTCGCAGACTTGGGCGTTGATGCTGTGTGGTTGTCGCCGTTCTACACCTCTCCACAAAAAGATGCTGGATACGATGTTGCCGACTACTGCAATATCGATCCCATATTTGGAACGCTGCAGGACGCCGAGCGACTGATTTCCAAAGCTCACGACCTTGGTCTCCGGGTGATAGTGGACCTCGTCCCCAATCACACTTCGGACCAACATGTCTGGTTCCAGCAAGCGCTGAAGTCGCCTCCTGGTTCTCCTGAACGAAACCGCTATATGTTCCAGGATGGCAAGGGCACTACTGGTGAGCTTCCCCCCAACAACTGGCAGTCCGTTTTTGGCGGTCCCGCGTGGACCAGAATCACAGAAGCCGATGGCTCGCCAGGCCAGTGGTATTTACACCTCTTTGATTCCTCTCAACCAGATTTGAACTGGAAGAACGAGGAAGTCTGGGAGTTCTTCCGAGGAGTTTTACGTTTCTGGCTCGACCGAGGTGTCGATGGGTTCCGGGTTGATGTCGCCCACGGCCTCGTCAAGGAAGATGGTCTCCCCGACAAGGTCTATGTCGAAAAGCCACCCCTGGGAGACCGCGGTCCCCATTGGGACCAGGATGGCGTTCACCATGTCTACCGCGACTGGCGAGCAGTGCTTGATGAGTACGGGCCGGACAGGATGCTCTGCGCTGAGGCGTGGGTTTTACCGTTGACCAAGATGGCCTGGTATGTCAGGGAAGATGAAATGAACCAGGCGTTCAACTTTGGATATCTCGCGACCGCTTGGGATGCCACAGCGCTTCGGGCGATCATCGACGATTCTCTGGAAGCTTTCGGCGGTGTGGGAGCGCCCAGCACCTGGGTGCTCTCCAATCATGATGTGATTCGACACGCAAGTCGTTTTGGTCTCGCCTCCACGGCAGAAGGACAGCCCACAGGTGTGGGGCCTCTGTCTCCGGAAAAGCCCAATGATGTGGTGGGTTTGCAGGTTGCAAGGGCTGCCACCGCTTTGATGCTGGCATTGCCTGGAAGTGCTTACCTTTACCAGGGCGAGGAACTCGGTTTGCCTGAGGTTGTGGATATTCCCGACGACTTCCGCCAAGACCCGACATTCTTTAGAACCGGTGGGGAGCGCTATGGCAGGGACGGGTGTCGGGTTCCGATTCCCTGGGAGTCTGATGCCCCGGCTTTTGGCTTCAACCAGACAGGTTCCACCTGGTTGCCACAACCAGCCTCTTTCAAGCGTCTATCTCGGGATGCGCAGGAGGGTGTGACCGGCTCGACTCTCGAGCTGTATAAGCATGCCCTTCGGCTTCGAGCAGAGCACCGTCTGGGATCGGGGGACCTGGAATGGTTACCTGGTTTCAAGGACGCTGTTGTCGCATTTCGCAATGGTTCCATAGCAGTCATTGCGAACACGGGCGATGATGATGTGACGCTGCCAGAAGGCGATGTCATCGTGACGAGTAATCCTCTGCACGAAGGGGCGCTACCTCCCCACACTACGGCGTGGATTCAGCTTGGAGCCTAGAACGCGTTTTCTTTGAGCCACGCGAAGGGGTCAACGTATTCCCCTTCGATCCGCACTTCGAAGTGAAGGTGTGGACCCGTTGAGATACCGGTGTTTCCCACCAATCCGATGAAATCGCCGACTTCTACTGTGTCACCGACTTCTAAGGGGCTGCTATTTCGTTGCATATGGGCATACACAGTAAGGACTGAGCGACCGTTGATTTCGTGCTCGAGATAAACATACTGTCCGTATCCGCCACCATACTCGGCGGCCGTCACAACGCCGTCCGCAATAGCAAAAATTGGAGAGCCGTTGCCGGGGACAAAGTCAACACCCCGGTGATCGCTGGAACAGTAGCGGCAGGGGGCCACTCGGTCCCCAAAGCCTGAGCTAATGGGGACGGCCGTCGGGAATGGCCACCTAATCGCCCCTGTTCCAGTGGTGGAGTAGGAGAAGTTTCTGTTTCCGTATCGAGATTTCAACACATCGGCAAACGAGGTCACACTCCACGATTGCCGCTGGATACCGACCTGAACCGACTGGGTTCCAGCCACCGTGAAGGATTGTGCGGTGGCAGCCGCTTCTCCCTCTTCGAGCGCACCCGCAACAGCGGGGGCAACGTCTGCGGTGGAATAAAAGATATTAACCGGCAGGGAGACTCCAATGAACAGGAGGGGAGTCGCAATCAAGGTCCCCCAGCTCAGTATCCGCTTTCCCAGACTCGGTTTGGGAGTCTCCATAGCTGCGACACTGCGCTCAATCTCTTGAATAACCGACGCTGAGGGCGTGGCGACGCGCGCTTCTTGCTCTCGCAGTTGTCGTCTGGTGAGAGGCTGTTGAGAGGAGTCAGGGGTGTCTACCACTCACACACCTCCACACCACAACTCACGACAATTGGACCCATTACCGGGTCGGATTCGTCACGCCCAGTTTGAGTATCAGTTTGACTAACCTAGCCGACCGCACTCATCACTCCAAACCCCATCCGGGAACGTCATGAAGAAGTGTGTCACCCCCCGCTTCAGAAATCCTTGCCTTCAGCTGTGTAACAAGTGTGGGGTGTCCGGCGAATAAACCTTCTCGCCCATGGGGCAGGTCACGAATTCCCTCAATGACGCCTCCAGCCTCCGTCACCAGAAGCTCACCTGCGGCGTGATCCCAGGGATTGAGTGTCCGCTCAAAATACACATCCACTCGACCGGCCGCGACAGCCGCAAGGTCGAGTGAAGCTGTCCCTGCGCGCCGAATGTCCCTAATCTCACCAATGATGTGCTGAAGAATTCGAACCTGCTCCACGCGCATCGCTGTGGAATACGCGAACCCGGTGGCCACAAGAGCGAGGTTCATCGGTGGTGGCTCTCCTATGTGGAGTCGCTTTTTTCCAAGGAACGCGCCCCCGCCTCGGGTAGCGCTGTAGAGCTCACCTGATGCAGGGTTATAGACGACCCCTGCTTCAACCTGCCAAGAGCCAGGCGCGGGATCCCCGGTCACCGCAGCAATACTGACGGCGTAGTGAGGGATGTCATACAGAAAGTTGACGGTCCCATCGATGGGGTCGATCACCCACGTGATCCCAGATGAACTGCTGCTAGTTTGGCCTTCCTCACCGAGGAAACCGTCTCCGGGCCGCACATCGCGGAGCCTGGAGTAGAGCAGCTGCTCTGACTCTCGATCCACCGCAGTTACCACATCAACATCACTTGACTTGGTGTTCGCGACCTCGATGTGTCCTGCTCGACGTGTGGCAATCAGCTCGCCCGCTTCGAGGGCGAGCTTGGTCGCTATGTCGGTGAGCTCGTGGGACATGGTGGCGAGTGAGGGATTCGAACCCCCGAAGGCTGAGCCGGCTGATTTACAGTCAGATCCCTTTGGCCGCTTGGGTAACTCGCCATGCGCTCCCGACCGGTGTATTCACCAATCGGGTGCGCCCTCAAAGGATAACGGTTTTTTGAACGCCTCGAGCACCGGGCTCTCGTGACCCTGAGGTCACTTCTCGTTACCATGGTCACATGGCTGATTCTTCTTTCGACATCGTGAGCAAAGTTGACCCCATGGAGCTCGATAACGCTGTGAACCAGGCGCAGAAAGAGTTGGCTCAGCGATATGA
>JBJOIK010000097.1:0-3950 GCA_046047135.1 Actinomycetota bacterium | reverse complement strand
AATCTCGATGGGAGAACAGTGGGTTTGAGCCTCCACCATCTCATTTCTGCCAGTCGGAGCATTGCCGTTGTCTCCGGAGCGGACAAACACGACATAGCGCTGGCAATAGCGAAGAATGGGCTTGCTACCGTGATGATTACGGATGAGTTGACCGCGGGATATCTGTTATCCCAAGCAGAAGCTGAGGGAGGTTTCTGATGGCGAGAGTCCCTGCTGTCCCCGCTACCGCCCGATCACAAACTGTGCTGGGTGGTACGGTGACGGAAAAAGCACTCATCCGCTTCCTGGATGGGATCCCAGGCGTTGACACCGTGGGAGCAGAAGCGCGGGCGGCAGGTTTTCAGACGAGGTCTCTCAAGACCTCTAGCAAGACGTGGGGGCTCGACACCATCGTGTCCATGGTTGACCTGACCACTTTGGAAGGGGCAGATACCCCCGGCAAGGTGAGAACTCTTGCGCAAAAGGCAATCCACCCGGACCCTCAGGATGCCAGCGCACCGAGTGTTGCAGCGGTCTGTGTGTACGGCGATCTCGTCGCAGAAACGAGGGCGGCACTGGGAGACTGGCACGTGTCCTCACGCCCCGATGGTGTTGCAGTAGCAGCGGTGGCAACGGCATTCCCGAGTGGTCGCGCCAGCCTCCCGGTGAAAATTGCGGATACGCAGTTCGCGGTAGCCGAAGGCGCTGACGAGATTGATATGGTCATCGACCGCGGAGCTTTTTTGGCAGGCAAGGTAGGACTTGTCTACGACCAGATTGTGCAAGTAAGGGAAGCGTGCACTCGCCCTGATGGGAGCCACGCCCATTTGAAGGTGATTCTGGAGACTGGCGAGCTTGCAACTCTGGACAATGTGCGAAGAGCGAGTTGGCTCGCAATTCTCGCTGGTGCAGATTTCATCAAGACCTCCACGGGCAAAGTCCAGCCAGCTGCAACCTTGCCGGTCACCACCACGATGTTGGAGGTCATTCGCGATTGGCACGCGCTCACTGGAGAAAAGATTGGAATGAAACCCGCGGGGGGAATTAGAGCGAGTAAAGACGCTCTGCGCTACCTGGTCGCGGTGGCTGAAACAGTGGGAGAGGACTGGCTGACTCCGGACCTCTTTCGATTTGGCGCATCGAGCTTGCTCAACGACGTCGTGATGCAACGCCAAAAGATGAAGACAGGTCACTACAGTGGCCCCGACTATGTGAGTGTGGATTGATATGGGTTTTCTTGATTACGCACCAGCTCCCGAATCCACAGGGATTCTGAACCTCAAAGAAAGTTACGGGCTCTTCATTGGTGGTGAATTCGTTGAGGGAGCAGGATCACCCTTTGCCTCTATTTCGCCTTCAACTGAGGACGTAATCACCCATGTTGCCAACGCGTCTTCGGTAGATGTTGACAAAGCCGTTGAGGCTGCCAGAAGGGCATACGACAGGGTGTGGTCCCGCATGCCAGGCAGCGAAAGAGGAAAGTATCTTTTCCGGATTGCTCGAATCATTCAGGAGCGCTCCAGGGAACTAGCTGTCGCGGAGTCACTGGATAACGGAAAACCGATTCGAGAAACCCGAGACGTTGATATTCCTCTGGTCGCTGCGTGGTTCTTTTACTACGCAGGCTGGGCCGACAAGCTTGAGTACGCGGGGCTCGGCCCGAAGCCACAGGCGCTCGGGGTCGCAGCGCAAGTCATTCCGTGGAATTTTCCTCTGTTGATGTTGGCCTGGAAGATTGCCCCAGCGCTGGCTGCCGGAAACACGGTGGTCCTCAAGCCCGCGGAGACAACGCCATTAACCGCCCTGTTGTTTGCAGAAATATGCCAACAGGCCGAGCTTCCTGGCGGTGTAGTGAACATCATTACGGGAGCTGGTGCTACTGGTGCAGCCCTCGTGTCGCACCCAAAGGTCAACAAGGTCGCCTTCACGGGCTCGACCGCTGTCGGGAGATCGATTGCTCGGGAACTCGCTGGATCCGACACCAAAGTAACCCTCGAGCTAGGGGGCAAGGGCGCCAATATCATTTTTGATGACGCAGCAATTGACCAAGCCATCGAAGGTGTGGTCAGCGGGATCTTCTTCAACCAGGGCCATGTGTGTTGCGCCGGCTCGAGGCTTCTTGTCCAAGAGAACATTCACGATGACGTCGTGGCCCGCTTGCAGCGCCGATTGTCAACGCTTCGCTTGGGTGACCCTCTGGATAAGAACACCGATATCGGCGCAGTGAACTCCCGAGCTCAATTGGAGCGCATCACAGAAATCACCGACAGCGGCGATGCTGAGGGGGCGGACAGATGGACTGCGGCATGTGAAATCCCGAATCGCGGATTTTGGTTCCCCCCGACTGTTTTCACCGGAGTCCAGACCAGTCATCGCATTGCCAGAGATGAAATCTTCGGTCCCGTGCTCTCGGTTCTCACGTTCCGAACGCCTGACGAGGCTGTGGCGAAAGCCAATAACACTCCCTATGGCTTGAGTGCGGGAATCTGGACCGAGAAGGCGTCCAGGATGCTCGCTATTGCGGACAAACTGCGCGCAGGAGTGATTTGGGCGAATACCTTCAACAAGTTCGATCCGGCAAGCCCCTTCGGTGGATACAAGGAATCTGGATATGGCAGGGAAGGTGGCCGCCACGGACTGTTCCCCTATTTGCGCCCCTCTGACTGGAAGGCAGGTGCACGGGCATGACGAGGCTCGCCGTTCCCAAAACATAGAAGTTGTTTATTGGAGGAAAGTTTCCGCGCTCAGAAAGTGGTCACACCTACGAGGTGACAACTGCTCGGGGCGGATTTATCGCTAACGCTGCACGAGCGAGCAGAAAAGATGCTCGAGACGCGGTGGCAGCCGCCAGAGCCGCGCAACCCGGATTTGCGGGCCTGACCTCATACAACCGCGGACAGATTCTGTATCGCATCGCGGAAGTGCTCGAGGGAAGGCGCGACCAATTCGTGGCTGAGATTAGGCAGAGCGAAGGGGTGACCGAGGCGGCTGCTCGCAAGCAAGTTGATCTCTCGATAGATACGTGGGTGTGGTACGCGGGCTTCGCCGACAAATACGCCCAGGTTTCTGGCAACGGCAATCCAGTCTCGGGCCCGTTTTTCAATCTTTCTACTCCAGAGCCCACGGGTGTTGTGGTGGCACTGGCCCCTGCGGGAAAAACAGGGGAGAGTCTTGCGGGATTGAGCTCCGTCATGGCACCGATTCTCACCAGTGGGAATACGGTCGTGCTCCTCGCGCATCCCACTCAGCCCTTGAGTGCTATCAGCTTCGCCGAGGTCCTCGCGACGAGCGATGTCCCGGGAGGTGCAGTGAACATCCTGACAGGCGACCCAGAACCCTTGATGCCGTGGCTCGCGGCGCACGCCGACGTGAATGCGCTCGATCTCGCCGGTGGATCTGGAGGCGACTGGGTGTCATGGCAGGGTGAGGCCGCGCAGACACTCAAGCGTGTGCTGCCACCCAGTCACGGGGTTCCGAGCCGGAGCCTGGAACGCATTGTCGCATTCACCGAGGTGAAGACGGTCTGGCATACCAAGGCTCTTGGCTAGGTGACAGAGGTTTTGGGCTCTGGAATTCTCCTGGTTGATAAACCGTGGGGGCTTTCATCCCATGGGGCTGTCTCCGCGGTTCGTCGAGCGCTGTCAACTAAGAAAGTTGGTCACGCAGGAACGCTCGACCCTCAAGCAACCGGTCTGCTTGTACTGGGAGTTGGTCAGGGGACACGCTTCCTTACTTTTGTGGTCGGACTAGATAAGGCCTATACGGCAACTCTCAGACTCGGCTATGAGACCACCACCGATGATGCCGAGGGTGAGCGAGTAGACGTTGCGGGATCCGGAGTTGGCTCCCTCCGCGATGAAGAAATTCTGGGCTCGCTTGCGAGCTTCCGCGGGCACATTGAGCAGGTGCCCAGTAGTTTCAGCGCCATCAAAGTCGATGGAAAGCGAGCCTATGACCTCGCCCGATCTGGC
>JBJOIK010000096.1:0-3972 GCA_046047135.1 Actinomycetota bacterium | reverse complement strand
CCAAGAACCTACCGGTTAACAGCCGGTTGCTCTGCCAATTGAGCTATCGAGGATTGCGACGCTAAGCCACGATGCTACCAGAGCGCGGGATAGCGTCAGAGTCCTCCCAGGCTAGTAGCCAGCCTCAACATCGACAACACCGGTCATCTGTTTCCCGGCGAGAAATGCCTTCACATTCGTTTCGATGCGCCTGGCTAAAAGGGGCGCTGTCATGGGTGGTGTGTCAGCAGAATGGGAGGTAATCACGATCCTCTTTTCCTGCCACACCGGGTGGTCATCGGGAAAGGGCTCTGGCTCCATGACGTCGAGACCAGCTCCAAAAAGCTCACCCGCTCGAACTGCATCAACAACCGCATCGACGTCAACCAGGGATCCCCTCGCAATGTTGACCAAGACCGCGTGGGCAGGAAGGGCCTTGAGCATCTCTCGATTCACCAGGTGCCTGGTCGAGTCTGTTGCTGCTGCCGCAATGATGAGTCCATCCGCCTCGGACAAGAAGGCGCCGATGTCGCCCGGGGTGATTACCCTTGTCGCCCCTTCAACTATCCCTGGAGCCCGCCTGACCACCGTAATATCGGGCCTGAATGGCCCTACCAACTTGATAAAGGCCCTCGCGACACCTCCTGCCCCAATGACGACAAGGCGACGACCAAAGAGGGAGCGACCGGTTCGCTCGGCCTGCCAGTGCGCATCCCGGGCTTTTCGTGGCAACTCCCTCATGCATCCCAACAACAATGCCAGAGCGTGTTCGGCTACCGGCTCCGAATATGCTCCTTTTGCAGACGTCACAACCGGTCGGGACGCCGGAGCTAGGGTTGCGAGGCGAGCCAAAACCGGAGCAAAAGCATCCACACCCGCCCACGGAAGCTGGATCCATTCCAGACCGGGATGAGAATCCAGCTGTGCCTGAAGTTCTGGAGCCCCTGAGGGGCTCAGCCAAATCAGACCTTTGGTTGCATCTCCCAAGTCTTGGAGAGTTCCACCACCTCGTGTGACCGCGTCGACAAACAATTCGCCAGCAAAAGGTTCGAGGGAGAGTGGGCCTGCTGAAACCTTGCGGTGAGGGAGCGGCTCTCCTACCCAGTCGTTATGTTGAATGTCTGTCATTCCTCTCGAAGGCCTCGCCGCATCGTCTCGATGGACATGAGTTCCTCCTGAAGAGCACGATAACTTGCTGGATCTGCTTCAGGACTGCTGCGCTGCAGAGTGCTCATCAAGTCTGCTTTTCTTCTCAGTAAATCTCTATCCAGCAATGCCGCCGTCACTCCCATGCAGTAGCGCTCTGTCTGGTCCGGTTTCTCAGGCAACGGAGCAACGGCGAGTTGACCAATCAGGACTCGAAGAGCTTCAGGGGTTTCTTCGGTCACACTGGCTACCCAAGACGGTGTGCCGTAGGTAGCAAAAGCTGAGAGCATGGCATCTCGAATGAGTGCGAGGGCCGCGTGAGAAAACTGCGCAGCGAGAACCGCTGTCGCGCGCTCCTGGGCGACCACATCTGGATGCTGTAACAGCACCATCAGAGCGTCTCTCTCCACCGTGGTCACGGGATCTGAGGACAATGCGCTAAGGGAATAGGGTTTGTCGCCCTCGGCAGGTTGACTCGCAAAGCCGCCCTCTGACTTGGGTGCCGCCGCACCCGATTTGATTTCGCGCTGGACATCATCGGGGTTCATCCCCAACCATCCAGCGAGTTCCCTGGCGTAACCATCACGAATGACACGGTCGCGAATCCGAGCTACCACGGGAGCCGCAGAACGTAGGGCTTGGGTCCGGCCCTCAACCGTATTCAGGTCACACTGTTTCATCACCTGCTTGATCATGAATTCATACATGGGTCGGCGGTGAGCGATGACCTCCCTCAGCGCTTCATCACCTTTGGTGATGCGAACGTCGCACGGGTCGAGACCCTCGGGAGGAACAGCCACGAAGGTTTGAGCCGCAAAACGAGATTCTTCGGCGAAGGCTCGAGACGCGGCTTTTTGGCCCGCTTCATCGGGATCAAATGTAAAGACAACTTCGCCCTTGCTCGCCTGAGCCGGATCATCGGAGTCTCCCAAGACCCTTCTCACCACGGTGACGTGGTCAGCCCCAAACGCGGTCCCACAGGTAGCGACCGCGGTGGTGATTCCAGCGAGATGACACGCCATGACATCGGTGTATCCCTCGACAATCACGACCTGGCGCGACTTGGCTATCTCTTTTCTCGCCAGATCCAGCCCGTAGAGCACTCGAGACTTGTGATACACGGGAGTCTCGGGGGTGTTCAAGTACTTGGGCCCTTGGTCGTCTTCCCGAAGTTTTCTCGCCCCGAATCCGATTGTTTGCCCGGTCACGTCTCGTATCGGCCATACCAGGCGACCTCGAAACCTGTCATAGGACCCTCGCTCACCTTGAGAGACGAGGCCTGCTTCTTGCAGCTCTTGGATGGAGAAACCGGCGGATACCAGGTGCTGAGTGAGGGCGTCGTAGGAGTTCGGGGCATAGCCAACACCGAACCTTTCGGCAGCGAGGGCATCAAATCCCCTCTCACCAAGAAAAGTCCGGCCAATCTCGGCCTCGGGGCTCACCAGTTGGGCGCGAAAAAACTTTTCCGCGGCCTGGTTCGCTGCGTACAGACGGGCCCGATTGCCCACGGGCGCCGCGCTTCCACCCTCTTCGTAATGGAGGACGAAACCCACTTTTTCTGCCAGGCGCTCGACCGCTTCTTGAAAGCTCAAATGGTCCATCTTTTGGAGGAAAGAGTAAACGTCTCCCCCCTCACCACATCCGAAACAGTGGTAGTAGCCAGACTGTGGCCGAACGTGAAAGCTGGGACTGCGCTCATCATGAAAAGGACACAGGCCCTTCATGGAACCGACCCCCGCAGACTTGAGAGTCACGTAATCGCCGACGACATCGGCAATATTGACGCGCTGGCGCACCTCATCGATGTCTTCACGCTTAATCAACCCCGCCACAGGCTCAGTCTAGTTACCGACCGCTCCGTGAGGAGGGGCACTGTGGAGAACTACGCCTCGTGGAGGCGCTCATAGAGTGCCATGGCAGATTGATCGGTGAGGGAGGCAACCTGATCGACCACGACGCGTTGTTTGCCCCCCTCGCTCACAGCTTCATGAAAGTCGGCCTGGAATATCGGGTCCATCCTGCTGGGGTCTCGCCACAAGGCATCGGCAATGCTTTTCAGAACATCTCGCTGGTGATGATAAATGGGCTGTCTCGCGGTGTGAGACATGACGTGGACGGCCACGAGACCCTTCAACAAGGCAATTTCATGTCGAGTGTGGTCTGGCACCACCAGGTGGTCAAAACCTCCCTCAGGTTCAACCCGAGCTGTCAGTGCGAAGCGACCAATCAAAGTGCTGGTGAGGTTTTTGAGGTTCGCGAGGTGGGCCCTCGCGGGGGTGAACTTCACAACCCAGCCAGATACCCGAGAGAGTCGGTCCCAGGCTTCATGGAGACCGTCCGCATCTGACATACCTAGCCAGGACTGCATCTGTTCCACCATGTCGTGCCGATCTTGTGGTGAGCTCAGCGTGGCCGGATCGAGGTAACCATTGACAATGGCATCCTCAAAATCGTGGACCGAATAGGCCACATCATCGGAAAAGTCCAAGATTTCTGCTTCCAGCGTGAGGGTTCGGTCAGGAAGGCCCTGCCGTGCCCACTGGAAGACCTCAGAATCGTCTGAGTAGACGCCAAACTTCTCCCTGCCACTCGGGTCAATGTCGGGAACATCAGCGCTCCAGGGATACTTAATGCTCGCTAAGAGACTGGCCCGTGTCAGATTCAGGCCACGCGGTGTGCCCGCCGTGTCAAGGACTTTCGGCTCCAACCTGGTCAGCAAGCGAAAAGATTGCGCATTTCCTTCGAAGCCACCGCAAAGGGAAGCCCACTCGGAGAGCGCCTTTTCCCCATTGTGTCCGAAGGGAGGGTGGCCCAAATCGTGAGCCAAACACGCCGTCTCGACCACAT
>JBJOIK010000095.1:0-4036 GCA_046047135.1 Actinomycetota bacterium | reverse complement strand
AGGGAACGTTGTATCCCGACATTGTGGAAAGTGGCGGAGGTTCTGGAACGGCTGTGATCAAGAGTCATCACAACGTGGGCGGGCTTCCCGAAGACCTGGAGTTTGAGCTTGTCGAACCGCTGAAGACGCTGTTCAAAGATGAGGTCCGCGCTATCGGCCGAGACCTGGGGTTGCCTGAAGCAATCGTCGGTCGACAGCCTTTCCCCGGTCCCGGTTTAGGTATTCGGATCGTGGGTGAGGTCACCAAAGAGCGTCTGGATACTCTCCGGGCAGCCGACGCGATCGTTCGTTACGAACTCACCGCTGCCGGACTCGATGGCGAGATCTGGCAGTGTCCGGTTGTGCTGCTCGCTGACGTGCGCTCGGTCGGGGTCCAAGGAGATGGCAGAACCTATGGTCACCCCATCGTGCTTCGACCTGTCTCGAGCGAAGACGCTATGACAGCGGATTGGACGAGGCTTCCCTATGACGTGCTCGCCACCATCTCGAATCGCATCACGAATGAGGTGCCAGAAGTGAACAGGGTGGTCCTCGACGTCACGTCCAAGCCGCCTGGCACCATCGAGTGGGAATAATCAGGCGGAGTCCCTGACCACCAGTTCTGGTTGGAACACAATCCGACGCGGTTTTTTGCTCGGGTCACCCGATTCCTCTCGGAGGAGGTTGAGCGCCGTCTCCCCCATGAGGGCACTGGGTTGGCGAATTGAGGTCAGAGGAACAATGGCGGAGGTTGCAAAGTCAATGTCGTCATAGCCGACGATGGCGATGTCGTGGGGCACCCGGAGTGACCCTGTGGCCACGAGTGCCTGGAGCAAACCGATGGCGACCAGATCGTTGGCCGCAAAAAGAGCCGTCGGCCTTGTCTCCGCTGGCATCTGACGAATAACGTCTCCGACTCGCCGACCTTCGAGAACGGTGGTTGCGCTGGTCTCGAAAACTTCCAGCGTTGCACCCGGAGTTGTTGCAACAGCATCCCTGGCCCCCTGCAATCTCTCGGAGACCTGGGGAATTTCGAGTGGCCCGCCGACAAAACCGAGAGACACACGACCCAAGCCGAGGAGATGATTCGCTGCGATAGTGCCTCCCGCGTGGTCATCGACGGAGACCGAGCTAAATTGCTGTTTCTCGCTCACCCTGTCGACAAGCACCGAGGGGATGCCAAATTTCTTGAGCGCGTGGAGCCGATCCTCGACATCTCCATAGGGGGAGATCAGGATGCCCCTTACTCGCTGTTCCTCGAACAGGTCCAGGTAGCTCAGCTCTCTTTCTTGAGAACCCGAAGTGTTGGCCAAAATCACCGAGTATCCATCGGCGGTAGCGGCGTCCTCTGCCCCTCTTGCCAGGGCAGTAAAGAACGGGTTAGCAGCGTCGAACACGAGTAGCGCGATGGTGCGACTATCTCCGGCTCGCAGTTGGCGAGCTGCGTCGTTACGGACAAACCCAAGCTCGGTGATGGACTTTTGCACCCGTTTCACCGTCTGCACACTGACCCTGTCGGGGTGATTCAGCACATTCGAGACGGTCCCGACGCTGACACCCGCGTGGGACGCTACGTCCTTAATGCTTGCCGACATGCTGCGCCTGTTTCTGTTGTCACTCTGGCTATGAGGTGCTACTGAAACGTTACAAAACTCCACTATCGGGGCTTTGACATTTCGCCTGTGATTGTGACAAGGTTACAGATAATTCGCTATTGAATCGTTTCAAAGGCACGTCGATGAGGACACTCAAGGAGACATGATGTTCACCCAGGCCATGACCGACATCCTGGAGGCGCAAGCGATTGAGCTTCCATCATGGGCATTTGGAAACTCCGGAACACGGTTCAAAGTGTTCACGACCGCGGGGACACCGCGAAATCCCTACGAAAAAATCGAAGACGCCGCGACGGTTCATCGGTTTACAGGTCTTGCACCGAGTGTTGCTCTTCATATTCCGTGGGACAAGGTTGAGAGCTTCGCTGATCTGGGGCGTCACGCTCAAGAGCACGGAGTTGCACTTGGCACCATCAACTCAAACACTTTCCAAGACGATATCTACAAGTTTGGTTCCCTCACGCACGTCGACAAGAAGGTTCGGCAAACCGCGATTGACCACCATTTCGAGTGCATCGACATCATGGGGGAAACGGGTTCGAGAGACCTCAAGATTTGGTTGGCGGACGGTTCCAACTATCCCGGCCAGGTTAACCTCCGCGCGCGACAGGATCGTCTCCAAGAATCTTTGCAAGCGATTTATGCCCGACTCGGACACGACCAGCGGATGGTGCTGGAATATAAGTTCTTCGAACCAGCGTTCTATCACACCGATGTCCCCGACTGGGGCACCGCCTATGTCCAGGTGTTGGCCCTCGGTGATAAGGCTCAGGTCTGTCTCGACACCGGGCACCATGCTCCCGGAACCAACATCGAGTTCATAGTTGCCCAGCTGCTGAGACTGGGTCGCCTAGGCTCCTTCGATTTCAATTCACGCTTCTACGCCGACGACGATTTGATTGTGGGTGCGGCAGATCCCTTCCAGCTATTCAGGATCATCTTCGAGGTGTACCGAAACGGTGGACTCGACAAGAACTCGGATGTCGCCTTCATGCTGGACCAGTGTCACAACGTGGAGGACAAGATTCCCGGTCAAATCCGAAGCGTGCTCAACGTTCAAGAAATGACCGCCAAGGTGCTCTTGGTCGACATGACAGCGTTGGACGCTGCTGAGAAGTCAGGCGATGTGTTGGGCGCCAGTGCTGTTCTCATGGACGCCTACAACACGGATGTCCGAGGGGCACTGGCCTCGTGGCGAGAATCACGCGGACTTCCTGGCGAACCCTTCGACGCCTATCGAGCCAGTGGTCACCTCGACGAGATCGCAAAGGCTCGCGTGGGCGGGCAGCAAATGGGGTGGGGAGCCTAGTGAGCAAGACTCCCGCCGAGCTCGTTGCCAGGTCACGGAGGTTAGGAGCCGATCCGAGAAACACCAATTTCGCCGGGGGCAACACCAGTGCGAAGGGTGTCGGTAAGGACCCCGTCTCGGGCAAAAACATTCCACTGGTCTGGGTTAAGGGATCTGGTGGTGACCTGGGGACGTTGACCGAAGAGGGTCTTGCCGTGCTGCAGTTGGAGCGTGTGCGAGCGCTCGTGGATGTCTATCCCGGTGTTGAACGGGAAGACGAGATGGTGCACGCGTTTGAGTATTGTGCCCACGGGAAAGGTGGTGCCGCGCCATCGATTGACACCGCCATGCACGCCCTGGTGGACGCCAACCACGTAGATCATCTGCACCCGGATTCTGGGATTGCCATAGCAACAGCAGTTGATGGAAAAGAGCTCACCAAGAAAATCTTTGGGACCAAAGTCGTATGGGTCCCGTGGCGCAGGCCAGGTTTTCAGTTGGGGCTCGATATTGCCGCGCTGAAGGCGCGACATCCAGAGGCCATTGGCTGCATTTTGGGCGGTCACGGTATTACTGCTTGGGGCAACACCAGCAGCGAGTGCGAGAGCAATTCACTCTGGATTATTCGCACGGCCGAAAAATATATCGCCCAGAAAGGCAAGAAGGAGCCCTTCGGGCCTGTTGTCGCAGCCAACAAACCTCTGTCGCCTGTCGCCAGGCGTGAGCGTGCCGCAGCTTTGGCGCCCCTCATCAGGGGACTAGCCTCCACGGACAAACGCATGGTGGGTCATTTCACTGACGCTCCCGTGGTTCTGGACTTTCTGGCGAGAAAAAAACATCCAGAGCTTGCAAAGCTCGGAACTTCGTGTCCCGATCATTTCCTCCGGACCAAAGTTCGCCCCATGGTTCTTGACCTCCCACCCAGTGCCGATCTCGACAAGGTCACAGCTCGTCTTCGAGCACTTCACGAGTCGTATCGAGCCAGTTATACCCGGTATTACGAGAAATTTAAGGAGAAAGACTCTCCCGCGATGAGGGGCGCAGACCCACTGATTGTTCTGGTTCCCGGAGTGGGAATGTTCTCCTTCGGCGCTGACAAGAAGACTGCTCGAGTGGCCAGCGAGTTCCCTTTCGATTGGGGGCGATTCCGTGT
>JBJOIK010000094.1:0-5274 GCA_046047135.1 Actinomycetota bacterium | reverse complement strand
TCTAGGGGAGTAAGTCGATAGAGCTCCTGGAGGACGGCTTCGGGATCGAAACCGCTCTTGATTCCGATGACCAGCCTGAGCCCATGATGACGGTCGGTGAGGTCGGTGACGTCACTGATGCCCAGCAACTTCTTGGAGTTGACGGAGTCCTTAATCTTGTCGACGACACGTTCGGGGCCTACCAGATACGGCAACTCAGTCACGACGAGACCCGATTTTCTGGGACCAATACTTTCCACGCTCACTGTGGCGCGAGTTTTGAAACTCCCTTTTCCAGTTTCATACGCTTCGACCAGCCCTTTGACGCCAACAATCGTTCCACCGGTGGGCAAATCGGGCCCAGGAACGAGTTTCATGAGTTCTTTGAGGCTGGCCTCTGGCTTTCTCAGGAGAAGCCGCGCGGCGTCAATCACTTCGCCGAGGTTGTGAGGGGCCATATTTGTCGCCATTCCCACCGCAATTCCGCTGGCACCATTAACCAGAAGATTGGGGAACGCTGCCGGCAAGACACTGGGTTGGGTGAGTTGGTTGTCGTAGTTGGGAACGAAGTCAACGACTTCTTCGCCGAGATCCTGGACCATAGCCATTGCCTCTGGCCGGAGTCTTGCCTCGGTGTAGCGGGCAGCAGCTGGCCCATCGTCGAGTGAGCCAAAATTTCCGTGGCCATCCACCATGGGAACGCGCATGCTGAAGGGTTGGGCGAGCCGAACCAGGGCGTCATAGATGGCGCTGTCGCCATGGGGGTGAAGCTTTCCCATCACGTCGCCCACAACCCTGGCTGACTTGACGTGGCCCTTTTCTGGCACCAAACCCATCTGAGACATCTGGTAGATGATTCGCCGTTGGACAGGCTTCAGGCCGTCCCTCGCATCGGGCAGGGCCCTGGAGTAGATAACTGAGTACGCGTATTCGAGGAATGAGCCCTCCATTTCGTCGGTGAGCTCAACGTCGATTATTCGCTCATCACCGGAGGAGGTCTCAGTGGTGTTGGTTGGGGCAGTCATAGGATGGCGCCTATGGTACTGGTCCCGGCAGTCGCAGAATTGAGGCTTGCCGACGTGATGGCCAGTTGCCACAGCGCTCTTCTGGGTGAGGACAACAAGCTAGGTCTTGGGCCGGTCAACAAGGCCGCCGTCCTGCTCGTCGACGGGCTCGGAGCTTCGAATCTCCGGAATCGCCAAGGTCATGCACGCTGGTTAATGAACGCCTGGGGGAGGCACCAGCCGGTTCAGCTCTCGCGTCGTTGACGACGGGTGTTGGCCCGGGAACCCACGGCATTGTGGGATACACCATCCGAGATCCTCAATCGGGGCAGCTGATCAACCACCTCAAGGAATGGGAGCCAATTGTCTCCCCCGAAGTGTGGCAGAGATCCCGCACAGTGTTTGAACGCGGCCAATCCGACGGCATTTCCTCCTTGGCTCTTGGAGAGCATCGATTTTCCGGGTCTGACTTCACAAAGGCGGTGTGGAGGGGAGCCCACTATCAGGGCACCTCGAGCCTTGGAGAGCAGTTTCAGGTCATGCGGGAATTTTTCGACTCCCATGACAAAGCCCTTGTTTATCTCTATTGGCCTGCTCTAGATCGGACCGGACATTCGGGGGGTGTTGCGTCGGAGGCGTGGACCCGCAGACTCGAGGATTTCGACCACGTTGTGAGCTCCCTGGAGGGTTCACTGTCTCACGACGAAGGGTTGATCATCACAGCAGACCACGGAATGGTAGATGTTTCGGATGACCTCAAGATGATGGTGGAGGAAGATTCTGACCTCCTTCGAGGAGTCGTGGCGTGGGGTGGAGAACCCCGCGTGCCGCAGCTCTACGTCAAATCGCGCGACCTTGTTGGGCCTCTCGTAGAGTCGTGGAAGAAAGCGGTCGGCGAGAGGGCGCTCGTGTTGACACGAGAGGACGTCATATCTCACGGCCTTCTCGGGGACGTTTCCCCCGAGGTCTCGACTCGGGTAGGAGACATCGTGATTCTCGCCACCACCGAGATTGCCTTCTACCGACCTGCGGTGGCAAGCACGCAATCCATGGCGATGGTCGGGCAACACGGTTCGATCACTGTGGAAGAAAGGTCCGTGCCGTTAATCAGGCTGGGGGCCTGGGGCTAGGCCGGATCGTCGTCGCTTCGTGCCCCGAAGACTATGTCGTCCCAGCTGGGCATCGGAGGACGCTTTTTCTTGGTCCCTGACGGCGGTTCCGGGTCATCGTCATCGTCATCGTGGGTGGCGCCAATCGGCGTCACCGGCGCGTCATGCTCATCATCTTCGACCAAACGAATCCCCCCGGTGGCGGGGTGCGCGTGGCGAGAATCCTCATCGCCGTGTGGTGCTGGTTCGCGTTCCCCTCTCTTGCGTCGAAGAGCTTCGAGTAGGTCAGCTGTGTCAGCCATCCGACCCTCATCCTCTTGTCGCCCATAGGGGACAGGCTCTAGGAGCGGTCCCGTTTCGCCGAGATCCGAAGCCTCAAAGATTTCAGAATCGAACCGCTCAGGAGAGTCTTCTCGAGGTGCAACGGCACTAAGTTTCGGAATCAAAGTAGTGGGCATGGGCTCGTGTCGGGACAGTACGGAGGCGTCCTCATTGAGCGGTTCGAGGAGATGCTTTCTGGGGTCGAAAGACCATCTGGCCTTGTGTTCGACATCGCCCTCGTCAAACGTCAGTTCCACCATCCAGCCCGACTCTTCGCGCCATGCTGTCCAGTTCTTCTCCCGCGCTGAAATTTCATCCAATCGATCCCTGATGGAGGACCCAAAGCTCATCTCATCACCACTCCTGGTGGACACCACAACGGCGAGGGCCTGGTCGACGATGAAGTTCCTTTCGGCGATAACTGCGCCCTCAAATTTTTCGACATACGTAATGTCTTCGCCGGTCAGGTCCGCTACTTGGCGGGCGCTCAAGCCCCGCCGTATGTGAGCTTGGATGTCCTTGGGGCTGGTTTTGGGGGCGCTGCCAGTGCCTGGCTTCTTCTGCCTGAGAGCGTCGTGGAGAGCGTCGGTGATGGGGACAGAAAAACGTTGTCCGTCCTCTGAGACGAGGACCAGCATGTCATTTTCTACGCCCACGATTGTCAGTGTCGTCATGACTTCACCACCGTCCTTAACCTGGGATGCTTTAGCTTGTCACGCTTTTGCGCGAGTTTTCGCGATATTTCTGGGTGTGGCGCTTCGTGGTGGCGGAGGTTCCCAGTACTCTAATCCCCGGTTGTGAGCTATGGTTTGCGGTTTCCCAGCTACATCGGGCAAACTATCGCCGACTTTCTCAACCACCCCAGACCCCCAAGGGAGTGAATGGCCGATGGCAACGGATTACGACGCACCGCGCAAGTCTGAAGAAGACACCGAGTCGATCCAAGCCCTTCAGGAGCGCGTGCCGGACAAGCTGTCCGGGGTAGTTGACGCCGAAGACGCAGATAACCTCGGTTCTCTCGAGTTGGCGGGTCAGGACCTCGCCAACGTCGAGTTGGACGTTGTGGTCTTGCCACCCCAGGCAGATGAATTTACCTGTGTCGAATGCTTCCTCGTCAAGCACCGGTCGCAGATTGATCACGACACAAAGCTCGGCTCTGTGTGTAAGGAATGCTCCCGCTAAAACCCTAGAGCTTGCCTGAGCTGATCTGGTCGTCTGGTTGAAATCAGCCAGTAAGGGGTGGGGTCGTCTGGGTCGTTGAGTGTGACTTTGACGACGGGGTCGACCCAGGGACGCAGGCAAAGCCAGGAGCGAACGTCAGATCCTGGGCCTTTGATGTGGCGCGCAGCATCATGTCGAAACACCTCCACCTCGGAGATGAACTTTACTTCCAAGCTTGCTTTTCCCACCTGAAGTACACCGTCCGAGACTGCAATGACAGGGGAAGAGACCCACAGGAGCAAGACGGAGCTGACCCAGAAAATCATGCCCAGCGCGAATCCCCACACCACGTTGACGGGCAACAGGATGAGAAGGGTTGCCGGGAAGACAAAACCTAGAGCGAGAACCATCCACCAGCTGGGATGGAGGCGTTCAGAAAAAGAAGACATCACCCTATTGGACCACGTATACCCTGGAGGAATGACCCACGACCGCAGTGTCGACGTACTTGTGACAGGAGTGGTGCCCACCTATGCGCACCCAGGAGACGCCGGAGCTGATCTGTGCTCTGCGATTTCGTTGACCCTGGCGCCCGGGGAGAGGGCCATGGTCCCAACAGGGACATCAATTGCGCTACCTGACGGATTTGTTGCCTACGTCATGCCTCGCAGTGGGCTGGCGGCGAAGGCGGGGGTTGGGCTCGTCAACTCTCCGGGAGTCATTGATGCCGGTTACCGAGGGGAGATTTCTGTCGTGCTGATCAACCACGATCTGCACGAGTCGTTCAGCGTCGCACAGGGCGATCGGGTTGCTCAGCTGGTAGTGTCGCCGGTTGCCAGGGCATCGTTTCATAGAGTGGAGACTCTGCCGGGCAGCGAGAGAGCAGCCGGTGGTTTTGGTTCCACCGGGCTCCAAACTCCAGGAGAAACGTCGTGAGCGATACAGCCACCACCATCGAGGGTTCGGACGAGACCTATCCGAAATCGGGGCCCGTTGATCGCGAAATAAACGGCCCTCTCGATGAATCTGAGGCTGGCGCAATTCGTCCGTCGGTCGATTTGGGAGCACTTCGAATTGAGCCCAGGAGGGGCATGCAGCTGAGGCTCGATATCGACAAGACCAACAATCGCGTCATCGCCGTGACTCTTGAAGTTGACGGATCTACAGTCCAACTGCAACCGTTTGCTGCACCCCGAAACTCTGGTCTGTGGCACGGTATCCGGCAGCAAATCATGGACCAAATTCAAAAGCAGGGTGGAACGGTGCAGGAGTCGGAGGGCCCATTTGGCCCCGAGGTCGCGGCCAGAGTGCCCGTGCAACAGGGGTCCTCTTTTGGTACAAGGAATGTCCGATTTGTGGGAATCGATGGACCCCGCTGGTTCCTACGAGCTGTTATCGGAGGGGCAGCGGCCGACAACGCAGAAGCCGCAGAGATCGTCCACCAACTCATCAGGCGGGTTGTGGTGGTGAGAGGCTCCACCCCTATGCCGCCTAGGGACCTTTTGCCTCTGCGAGTTCCACCCAGTGGTGTGGAGAGTCCACAGCCTCAGGCGTAGCACTATGGCGGAGCATTCTCGACTGAAAAATGGGTTGGGGGGTCTCAACCCGGGCGAAACACCCACCGCTCAGTCACTGTGGGTCGCAGTCGGCAAAACACGCGGCCTCATCGAGTCTCTCGCGCCGGGTGTTGGTTTTCTCGT
>JBJOIK010000093.1:0-4071 GCA_046047135.1 Actinomycetota bacterium | reverse complement strand
CACCAGATTGAAGGAATTGCGATCGATAAGGGCCTCACGATGGCCCATCTTCGGGGCACACTCGAACATCTTGCTCGAGCCATGTTTGGACCAGAAGCTCACATACGTTTGCGCGCCAATTATTTCCCGTTCACGGAGCCCAGTGCTGAACTCGACATCTGGCATCCCACTTTCCCCGGGGGCGCACGGTGGATTGAGTGGGGTGGCTGCGGGATGGTCAATCGCAACGTCCTGAGGGCTGCCGGAATAGACCCTGATGACTATCAGGGCTTTGCTTTTGGTATGGGCATCGAACGCACGTTGATGTTCCGCAACAACGTCTCTGACATGAGAGACATGGTCGAAGGCGACGTGCGCTTCTCGAATCAGTTCGGGATGGTGGTCTGATGCGCGTCCCACTGTCGTGGCTTGGAGAGTATGTCACCCTCCCTCGAGACATAACCCCAGAGAAAGTGCATGAGGCCTTGGTCTCTGTGGGACTCGAAGAGGAAGCGATTCACCGGTTTGAGCTCAGCGGTCCCGTTGTGGTGGGAGAGGTTTTGGAGTTCGTGGACGAGCCCCAATCGAATGGAAAAACAATCCGCTGGTGCCAGGTGAGGGTTGCTGCCAAAGACAGCGCGTCTGCCCCTGCGATTCGGGGAATTGTGTGTGGAGCATCCAATTTTCATGTTGGGGATTTGGTTGTTGTGGCGTTACCAGGCTCAGTTCTGCCGGGACCTTTCCCCATTTCAGCCAGGACAACCTATGGACACGTCTCGGATGGAATGATCGCCTCCGCTAAGGAGCTGGGACTAGGCGATGATCATTCCGGCATTCTCCGCCTGCAGGCCATCGGTATCGACGCTCCCGTGGGTACGGATGCGATAACTCTCCTCGGCCTTGACGACGTCGCCGTGGAGGTGAATGTCACTCCCGACCGAGGGTATGCGCTTTCCCTTCGCGGTATTGCTAGGGAATATCACCATGCGACAGGAGCCAAGTTTAGAGACCCAGCACTGAGCATCAAGCCTGGCTCAGGGGAGGGTTTCTCCATCACACTGAACGATTCAGCTCCCATTCGCGGTGTTGAAGGTTGTCAGGTTTTTGTGACGCGGTGCGTCGAGGGGATTGATCAAGGAGCCCCCACTCCTGCCTTCATGGTGGCGAGGTTGGCCCTTGCGGGGATGCGCAGTATTTCACTCCCCGTCGACATCACCAACTACGTGATGCTGGAATTAGGGCAACCTATCCATGCCTACGACCTCGACGCATTGAGCGGCGGGATTACGGTCCGCAGGGCGAAGAAGGGCGAAAAGCTCGAGACCCTCGATGGGGTTATTCGGACCCTGGATCCCGAAGACCTTCTCATTACGGATGAGTCTGGACCGATTGGTTTAGCCGGTGTGATGGGTGGGGCGACGACCGAAATTTCTGCCACAACTCGCTCAGTTCTGATCGAAGCGGCGTGGTTTGATCCCGTGTCAATCGCCCGAACACAACGACGGCACAAGCTCCCCAGTGAAGCGTCCAAACGTTTCGCACGCGGCGTAGACCCGATGGTCGCCGAAGCCGCAGCCGAACGGGTCGTCGAATTGCTCGAAACCTACGCAGGTGGCACTCGCTCGCCGCTTGGGTCACGGGTGTTCACCTCGGGTGCAGGGGTGATGCCTCCCCTGAGGCTCGAGTTTGATTCTGTCTCAGGACTTTCGGGCATGGAGGTCCCCCTTTCCAAGACCCAGGAGATACTGGAAGCGATTGGCGCCACAATCCAGAAAGATAAGTCCGGTTTCACGGTGACACCCCCATCGTGGAGACCAGATTTGGTGGATGCACCCGGTTTGGTGGAGGAGGTCGCACGAATTGTGGGGTATGACGCAGTCCCTTCTGTGCTCCCCGTCGCACCTGCTGGAACCGGGCTTACTCCTTCGCAGAAGGCAAAGAGGCGAGTCGCCCACTCGCTAGCAGCCTGGGGGATGACTGAGGTCTTGTCCTATCCGTTTGTCAGCCCCCAAGACAACGAGACGTTTGGCGCTAGCGCGGGGGTTGAGCTGGAAAATGCTGTGGATTCTCTGGCAAATCGCATGCGCGTCAGTTTGATTCCAGGCTTACTCGGTGTAGCCCACCGGAATTATTCGCGTGGCTTCACATCGGTGGCCCTCTACGAAACGGGTCTGGTTTTCGTGCCTCAGGGCACACTGGGAACGAAAGATATTCCGGTCGGAAACGAAAAACCATCCGCCAAATCTCTCGCCGAACTGTATGGCTCCACGCCCCACCAACCGTGGAAGGTTGCAGGACTGTTCCTCGGTGCCTCCTCCGAAAAATCACCCGGTTACCGTGGGCGCGCCAGTGACATCGCAGATTCTTTGGACGCACTCCAGGTGGTCGCCAGGTCACTGGGGGCACAACTCAGCATTGTTCAGGGCTCTCACCCAGCGTTTCACCCGGGTCGCTTCGCCACGGTCGTGGTGGGCGGTGTTGAGGTCGGCGTGGTCGGTGAGTTGCGACCGTCGGTATCTACGCACTACGACGTTCCCGGTCGCGTTTCGCTGTTTGAAATAGATGCGGACCTTGTTCTCAACACAGTGGGCCAGAAACCCCATGAAGCGACAGCTCTCTCCGTCTTTCCTGCCGCCACTCAGGACCTCTCCCTCGTGGTCGGCGCATCAATACCGGCTGAGGTGCTGCGGGCGACCCTCGCAGAGGGGATGGGGGAGCTAGTGGAGGATCTTCACCTCGTGGATGACTACCGCGGGGAGGGAATTCCGGAGGGCCATCGATCGCTCACCTTTAGCCTTCGTTTTCGCAGCGCCGATAGGACACTGACGCAGGCCGAGGCGACGGAAGCAAAAGAGGCTGGGGTGGCGCTTGCGAAGACCCGCCACGGCGCGGTTCTTCGGGGCTAAATTCCTCTATTCAGACCTTCAATAACTGGTCTAAGGTTGAGCCTATGACTCTTCGGGTGGCGATTGCGGGTGCGAGCGGCTATGCCGGCGGCGAGGCTGCTCGGTTGCTTGCTGATCATCCTCACTTCGAGGTAACTACTCTGACCGCGCACGCTTCCGTCGGCGAGGCGGTGGAGAGTGTTCACCCCCATCTTTCGTCCCTTCGCGGCATGGTCTTTCAGGAGACCAGCGTGGATAAGCTTTCGGGCCACGATGTCATCATTTTGGCTTTACCCCACGGGCAGTCGGGAGAGATCGCGTCCGACCTCGTGAAGCGAGCAGGCCATACTCTCCTCTTAGATCTCGGTGCCGACCACAGACTGCTCAGCGCAGATGATTGGGCTTCCTTTTACGGGGGAACCTTCTACCAGCCCTTCGTCTATGGAATGCCGGAATTACGCAGGCACGAAGGCCCCACCTCTCGCGAACTCATACACACAGCGTCCGCGATTGCCGTTCCAGGGTGCAATGCCACCGCCATCACCCTCGCGCTAGCACCCCTCGTGGTAGCAGGTGCCATCGAGCCCCGTGATCTCCATGCCGTTCTCGCGGTGGGCTCCTCAGGGGCAGGCAGGACACCGCGTTCTGACTTACAAGGGTCTGAGCTTCACGGCTCAGCAACGCCGTATGCCGTGGGAGGGACACATCGTCATATCCCAGAGATCAAGCAAAACCTAGCAATGGCCTCAGGCCAGCAAGTTTCGCTATCGATGACACCAGTTTTAGTTCCGATGTCGAGGGGAATTCTGGCAACCTGCAGCGGAATTCAATCTGGGTCGCACAGCGTTGATGATATTCAGCGACTGATGTCGGAGCACTACCTGGGTGACCACTTTGTGACCGTCCTGCCAACGGGACAATTCCCCAAGACTGCTGACGTACTGGGGAGTAACCAAGTGCACCTAGGAGTTGCGATCGATCAGGGCTCGGACCGCATCATTGTGATATCCGCTCTGGACAATTTGGTGAAAGGAACTGCTGGCGCCGCGGTGCAGTGCATGAATCTCGTCTTCGGTTATGAGGAAACACTCGGCTTGACCTCCAACGGTGTTGCGCCGTGAGCGTCACAGCAGCGTCAGGCTTTAGCGCGGGGAGCGTCAGCGCAGGCCTCAAGGCCAGCGGCGGACTCGACCTCACCGTGGTGATC
>JBJOIK010000092.1:0-4109 GCA_046047135.1 Actinomycetota bacterium | reverse complement strand
TCTCGATGACCTGAATCAGTTAGAGGGCCGCTGGCCGGCCAAGGTTTTGGCCATGCAGCGCAACTGGATTGGACGCTCCGAGGGCGCCGAGGTTGATTTTGTGATTGAGGGCCGAAAGGCCCCAGTCACCATCTTTACGACCAGGCCAGACACGCTCTTTGGTGCCACATTCATGGTGGTGGCTCCCGATTCGGATTTGGCGGCAGAGCTCGCTGAGGGCTCCAGCGATGACGTCAAAGCTGCCTTCCAGGAGTATTTGGAGGCGACCCAGAAGGCCACCGAGATTGATCGGCAGGATGCTTCTCGAGAGAAAACCGGTGTTTTTCTTGAGCGCTACGCCATCAACCCGGTCAATGGCGAACGGTTACCGGTCTGGGATGCCGATTATGTCCTCGCTGACTATGGAACGGGTGCCATCATGGCCGTTCCTGCCCATGATCAAAGAGATTTGGATTTCGCGGCAGCATTCAATCTTCCCGTCAGGGTTGTGGTCGATACGAATGCCCCGGTGACCGGTGCGATTCCGGTGGTCACCGAGGACATGCTGGATTCAGGCAACGTTCCCTCGCTTGATCCGCAGTCGACCGGTGAGGCACTAGCCGGAGATGGTCGCATGATCAATTCGGGTCCTCTGGATGGGCTGAGCAAAAACAACGCAATTCAGCGAATTATCGAGCTGTTGGAAGAAGCGGGCACCGGCCGAAGGGCGAAAACCTATCGCCTCAGGGACTGGCTGATTTCACGCCAGCGCTATTGGGGCACACCCATTCCCATCATGTATGGAGCAGAGGGTGAAGAGATTCCTGTCCCGCTAGAGAAGTTGCCGGTGACTCTCCCCCCTGGAGATGGTTTGGATCTGAAGCCCAAGGGATCATCGCCGCTCGGAGCTGTTGAAAGCTGGGTAACGGTCGAACATGAGGGTGCCACGGTTCGACGAGACGCCGACACCATGGACACGTTCGTCGATAGCTCTTGGTATTTCTTGAGATTCCTATCCCCTCACGATGAGACGCAGGCTTTCGACGTGAAGTTGGCCGAAAAGTGGGCTCCGGTCGACCAATATGTGGGTGGCGTTGAGCACGCGATCCTTCACTTGCTTTATGCCCGGTTCATCACCAAGGTCCTCTTCGACCTCGGTTACGTGTCATTTACCGAACCTTTTACCTCACTGTTGAACCAGGGAATGGTGATTCTTGATGGCGCCAAGATGAGTAAATCCAAGGGCAACCTGGTGTATTTCTCCGAGGAGCTCGATGCTTACGGTGTTGATGCCGTCCGGCTGACAATGGCCTTTGCAGGCCCACCGGAGGATGACATTGACTGGAGAGATGTGTCACCGGTGGGATCTCAAAAGTTCCTGGCGAGGGCATGGAGATTATCGGGGGAGGTTTCGAGTGATCCGGGAGTTCATTTCTCGACTGGAGACCAAACTCTCCGTCGACACGTGCACAAGTTCCTCGCAGAAGTTCCCGGCCTGATTGAAAGCTTCAAGTTCAATGTCGCGGTGGCAAGAACCATGGAATTGGTCAATCACACCAGGAAGACAATCGACCAAGGACCAGGAGCCGCTGATCCAGCCGTCAGAGAGTCGGCCGAAGCAATTGCGATTGCTCTGTCCATGTTTGCCCCGTATACCGCAGAGGACATGTGGGAAAGGCTCGGGCATGCTCCCACTGTGGCTCTGCAACGGTGGCCAGAGCCAGACCACACACTCCTGGTGGAGGATTCGGTAACGGCGATTGTTCAAGTGGATGGCAAAGTTCGAGAACGACTTGACGTTGCTCCTACTATCGGTGGGGACGAGTTAGAGAAATTGGCGATGGAATCGGAGGCTGTCAGGAGAGCTCTCCAGGGCAAAACTGTAGTGAATGTCATCGTAAGAGCCCCGAAAGTCGTATCGATTCAAACTGCGCCATAGTCCACACCGCAGTACCGTTCCGGAAGTTTGTCGAGGGTCTCGCCTGCGTGAATCACGCGGTAGCGCGGCCATTACTGTCCTGGCATGAAAATCACACAAACACTGTGGGAGCTACTCGATCACCGAGGCCAGAGCGCTTCCCTTATTGATTCCGCAGAGCCAGGAACTCGGGACCATTTTTCATCACACACCAGACCACGTCGCTGGAAAGTGGGTGTGAAAGCCGGCTCAGTCCTCGTTGCGGTCCTGGTACTTGTGGTCGTAGGTAGTCACTTCATCGGATCCCTGCGTACTGCTCCTGACCTGCTACCTCCAGTTCAGCAGGACACCACAGTTTCCCCGTCTGAGGCCCCGCTCGTTGTCCACGTTGTAGGGGCTGTTGTCATTCCAGGTGTTGTCACCCTCGATGGCGCATCGCGAGTCGAGGACGCCATTGCACTGGCCGGCGGACCAACACCCGATGCCGAGCTCGCAGGAGTCAACATGGCCCGACTCGTCCAGGACGGCGAACAAATTGTGGTGCCCCGTATTGGTGATGACATCGCGCAACCTTCCGCCCAAGACGCGGGGCCGATCAGTTTGTCTCTGGCCGATCAGGCGACGCTCGAAACACTGCCGCGGATAGGACCTGCGACAGCGATGCGCATCATCGCGTGGCGAGAAGTCCATGGTCCTTTCAAGAGTGTTGAGGACTTACTTTCCATTTCTGGTATCGGGCCGGCGACTCTGGAGGGTTTGGTCGACCTCGTTGTTCCGTGAACGGCAAAGTGCTCGAGCGCGAGGGGAAAGACCTCAGGTTTCTGATTCCAGGCCTCGCAGGATGGGCGCTGTGCGCTGTGGCAATAGGTTTTCGGCCAGGATGGTGGGGCGTTGTTGTCCTAGGTCTGCTCTCCACCGTGGTACTGATTCTCGCGCGGCGCTGGAAGAGTCTCCTGGCGGGCCAGGCAGCTTTCACACTGGGGATACTCACCATTCTTACCGCCTCAGTAGTTCTCGGGGGCGCAAACCGTGATCAAGAGACCCTCCTTGCGGCAAACCAGAGTGAGGCGGTTTTTGGGGTCGAACTAAGGGAAACAAGGAGTCCTGGGGCGAGGTCGGTCAGTGTTCTCATTCGAAGTGTTGACGACCAAGAGCTAGCCGGCGGTGGTGTGCTCGGAGTCCTCATAGGCGGAGACGTTGAGGGGCGACTGGCCTATGGAACACAGCTCACCGTAGAAGGTTTTCTTCAACGGGAGGATCCGTGGCATAACGAGAGCTGGAGCATTCTGGTGCGATCAGAGCCTCTCCTGGTGGAGCCCCCCGGATGGCTGTGGGCAGGGGCGGACGATTTGCGGATAGGCCTTATGAGCCGAGCCGGACCCTATGACGACGATGGTGGGAGATTTTTGCCAGGCTTGTCACTGGGCGATACCACCGCTGTTGACAGAGGTCTCCAGCAAGCCATGCGGGATACATCACTGAGCCACCTTGTCGCAGTGTCAGGGGCCAACTGCGCGATTGTGGTCGGCATAGTGGTGTGGCTGATCTCTTTGCTCGGAGGTGGTGTCTGGTCTCGCATGGTCGGTGGCACGCTCGCGCTGGCTGGCTTTGTGGTCGTGGTGACCCCTGAGCCAAGCGTTGTGAGGGCCTCCATCATGGCTTCCGTCGTGCTGGTTTTTCTTGCACTGGGAACACCACTCAAGGGCATACCGGTGTTGTCTGTGACGGTTCTCGGGATACTCGCGGTCAACCCCTGGATGGCCTTGGATTTCGCGTTCGCCCTTTCCGTTCTGGCATCCGGGGGAATCCTGCTCCTGGTGGGCCCGCTCAGTGATGTGCTATCGCAGTGGATGCCAACCTGGCTTGCTGTCGTAATCGCGCTGCCCCTTTCGGCTCAGATTGCATGTCAGCCAGTGCTTGTCTTGTTGAACCCCGTAATTCCCATGTGGGGTGTGGTGGCGAATGCGCTCGCGGCGCCAGCCGCGCCGGTAGCAACAATCACCGGAATGGCGGCGACGCTCATGGGTCCTTTCGTGCCGGTACTCGCGGACTCTCTCGTCGCCATTGCATGGTTCCCTGCTTCGTTTGTGGCCTTCATCGGGCGCTTTTTTGCCTCGCTCCCGTGGGTTACTCTGCCGTGGCCTGGGGGACTGCTGGGGATGGCCTCGATGGCGTACGGGGCGGTGGGGTGGTTGCTGAGTCGCCATCTACG
>JBJOIK010000091.1:0-4141 GCA_046047135.1 Actinomycetota bacterium | reverse complement strand
CCCGTGATTCGGATAGTTCTGCTGGCACTCTTAGCGGCATCTTTTCCTGTCCCCGAGGCGGTGTGGTCGTGGCCAACCGAGGGAGCCCACGTCATCATTCGGGACTACCGCGCTCCCCTCACCCCCTGGGGTGCGGGGCATCGAGGTGTCGACCTCGCAGCCAGCGGCACTCGGGTCACAGCGCCCACCTCCGGCATTGTGTCCTTCAGCGGCCACGTGGTCGACCGCAGCGTGGTGAGCATCACGACTTCGGAGGGCTGGATTATCAGCATGGAGCCGGTCGAACCACTCGTTCAGACGGGACAGTGGGTTTCGAAGGGTGACCTTGTTGGCGCCCTCCAGGAAGGACACTGTGATCAGCTGTGTTTGCACCTGGGATTGAGAATTGAGGGGTCCTATCGTTCTGCGCGCCGGGAACTCGGAGTGCTCCAGCGCGCAGTCTTGTTGCCCGTGTGGTCTCAGGCTCTGGGGTGAGCTCTGTTGTAGGCCTGCGTGAGTCGATCATTCGACACGTGCGTGTAAATCTGGGTGGTTCCCAGTGACGCGTGACCCAGAAGCTCTTGCACGCTGCGCAAATCAGCCCCGCCATCAAGGAGGTGGGTGGCGGCGGTGTGACGGAGAGTGTGTGGACCGAGCGGTCCGGAACCTGGAATCTCTGCAATCAGAGCAGCCACCACCTGGTACACACTGCGGGTTCCCATGGGTTGTCCCCGCGTGGAGAGAAAAACCTGCTGCCGGACTGTCTGGCCCACCAAGGAGGGTCTTGCGTCGGCGAGGTAGTTCTTCAGTGCAGCGATGGCTGGCCCGCCACAGGGCACAATCCGCTCTTTGTTGCCTTTTCCCATCACCCTCAACAAACCAGCCTGCAGATCCACCCGATCGGAGGTGAGGCCCACCAGCTCACTCACCCTAATTCCCGTGGCGTAGAGCACCTCGATTATGGCGAGATCTCTCATGGCCACCGGATCTCTGGTTGCTGCCAGGGTGGAGAGGTTCTGAAAAATCTCGTCCATGTGGTGGCGACTGAGGACGCGAGGCAGCGAGCGCTCCGCGCCAGGAGCCCGAAGCCGCACGCCGACATCTCCCTCGGTGTGACGGTGCAGCGCAAGCCACGCAGTGAAGCCCTTGAGTGCCGAGACTTTCCGGCGAAGAGATGACCCTTTCATCCCTGATTCCGCTAAATGCCAAATAAAGCCTCTCGCTAGTTCCTGGTCTAGGTCTGCGACGTCGTCGACTCGCTGTTCACCGGCATAGTCGACAAATCCGGCGATGTCCTTGCTGTAGGCGAGGAGGGAATTCTCCGACAGTGTGCGCTTCTTTTCCAACTCATCGAGGTAGTCGTGTGCCACGCGGCGAAGAGTGGACATCAGAAACCGGACTGTTCCTTATCGGCTGCTTGGTTGAAGTCAGAGGTCTTGTCGCTAAACATGTAGTGGCGCTGCTCGGGAGTCATCCCCTCAATCACAGCTCGATAACTCACGTCGTACGACGTTATATCCGCCTCGTCATCGAGTGGCACCTGAGAGAACACAACCCGCTCCGGATAGACGTGGATCAGGGAGGCGCTTCTTCCCGTTTCTTTTGCCGCCAATAGCTTGCTGGAGTCTGCTACTAAATCAATGTTGTAACACGAGGCCGCTGAGACGGAGACGGGAACCCCACCCAGGGTAGAGAAGGTGGAGTAGTGGAGGTGACCTGCAAGCACTCCCCGCACGTCAGTTCCCCGAATCACCTCGGCAAAGGCTGCCTGATTGTGCAACTCAATCATGCCCATCAGGTCGATCGGGGTGGGAATGGGTGGATGATGTTGCGCGATGAGTGTTCCGTGTTTCGCGGGGGTGGCGAGTTCTGCCCTCAACCATTCCAATTGCGACGTGGTGAGCTCCCCGTGGTGAAAACCGGGAACGGACGTATCCAAGACAATCAACCGCAGATCCCCCAGATGCAAGACCCGATCTCGGGTGTCCATGGTCGCCGGCTCTCGCCACAGAATCTCACTGAAGGGTTCACGCTCATCGTGATTACCCATCACCCACACCAACTGTGCCCCGAGCGTCTCTGCCCACGGCTCCATCGCATCCCGCAACTTCAGGTACGCATCGGGTTCAGCCCTATCGGCTAGGTCACCGGTGAACACCAGCGCCTCCACCGGAATTTCGCTGTCTTGGACCCGTCTCATCAGGTTGTTCAGCGGAGTGAGCGTGTCAATACGGTCATAGAGCTGGCGCCCACCGCCCAACAGGTGGGTGTCACTGAGGTGCAAAAGAACGTGCTCCACCGGGGGATGCTGGCTAAGGGATGTCACAATCTAGATCTCCGAGTTTCACACTGCGCCACGGGCACTATTCGTCTAGAGCCAATTCTTTCGGAAGCTTGAGGTCTTTACTGCCCAGTTCTTCCACGTTGATGTCCTTAAACGTGAGCACGGTGACCTGACTCACAAACCGGTCAGAGCGGTACACATCCCACACCCAAACATCCTGAAGCACTAATTCGAAATAGAAATCGTTGCCTTTCTCGACAACTTTTCTGGTCACCTCATTAGCAAGGTAGAAGCGGCGCTCGGTCTCCACGACGTAGCGAAATTGAGCCACAATGTCGCGGTATTCGCGATACAGGGCAAGCTCAGCTTCCCTGTCGTAGTCGTCGAAGTCGTCGGGTTCCATGGGCCTTGAGTCTAGGGCGTATGCCCCATTCCGCTAAATATGGATCCACGACGAGCGATGAAGAGGAGTCAGGCCGTGCTCCCGGATAGCGTCAAAATGCGCTTTCGATCCATAGCCCTTGTTGCTGGCAAATCCATACTGCGGATACTGCTCGGAGAATCGCACCATCGCCTCATCCCGGTGCACTTTCGCCATAACAGACGCCGCCGCCACGCTCACACAATCGCGGTCAGCTTTGGTTTGCGTAACGACCCGCAGTGGGTGAGGCAGATGGGGGGAGACAAAATCATGTGACCCATCGAGTAGTAGCACCGCCTCCCCCACCGGAACACCGCGTCCAGCGAGTGTGAGAAGGCCTTGGACCACGGCCTGTGCAAGCGCTGCCTGAATACCCGCTTCCTCGATGACATCGGCAGATGACTCGGATACGACATGGTGGGGAAAAGTCTCGCGAAGGGCCTTGGCCAAGGGCCCCCTCTTCTTCTCTGGCACCGCTTTAGAGTCATAGAGGCCTTCTGGCCATTGACTAATCTCTGGTGTCCAGACCACCAGCCCCGCAACAACGGGACCCGCGATCGGCCCCCTGCCCACCTCGTCGCAGCCGATAACGGCCTTGAAACCTTGAGCGCTCAGCTGATGCTCACGCTGCAGTGTTGGCTCAGTACGCAGGATTCACTCACTCCTTGGCGGGGGAAACCCCTACGAATGTCTCGGGGTAGTTATCGAGCCACGCCCACCGCTCCGCAGGCCACGAAATCACGATGGCTCGTCCCACGACATTGTCAAGGGGAACAAAGCCGCCGCCCGGTTTATCCCTATTGCGCCTGGAGTCAGCGGAGTTGTAGCGGTTATCTCCCATCACCCACAGAGACCCCTCCGGAACGACAACCTCAAAATCGTCACTCGAGACCTTGGTCACACCTTCAGGCAAGGACACGTAAGGCTCTTGAAGGGGGACTCCGTTGATGCTCATGGCTCCCAGTTCATCACAGCAGGCAACAGTGTCACCGGGAAGACCAATCAGTCGCTTCACCAAGTGCTCGTTGTCGTTGGGGCTGGAGAGTCCGAGGAAAAAAGAAATCCCGTCCATGAGTCTGGTCAAAGGATCATCCTCACTGACCCCTGTTTGGAAGGATAACCATCCTCCGGGGTCAACAAACACGATGACGTCGCCTCGCGACAGGTCGATGGGGCCACCATGGAGCTGAGACACAATGATGCGGTCGTCTCGGATGAGAGTCTCATCCATCGAATCGGTCGGGATAAAGAACGAGCGAATCAGAAAAGTCTTGATAAGAAACGACACGATGAGTGCAGCCACCACGATGATGGCAGCGTCTCTGAGGAAACCGAGCAGGCTACTCGCTACTGACCGCTTGTTCTCAGACATGAGATGCCACTTCGTTCACTTTTTCTGCACCAGGCAACGAGTGCCAGTGTAGAGGGAAGAGATACGAAGGCAGCTTAGGATTCGC
>JBJOIK010000090.1:0-4156 GCA_046047135.1 Actinomycetota bacterium | reverse complement strand
TCTTCTTCCGTGGGTCGGGGCCCTGGATGACGGGAATTCTGCTCGGACCTGAACTGCCGTTGGAGGAGCTTTTCTTCCTCATTGTGTTGAGCTATTCGACCCTGATTTCGTATGTCTGGGCGGAAAAACGCAGGAATTCGGCGGGTAGACCATGACCTATTGGCTGATTAATCTGCCTTTCCTCATTGTTGCGGCCATGGTGATGGGTGTTGCTCTCGGTCGAGGAAGGGGCCCTCGCCTAATTCCCTGGCTTATCTCCGCGGTGGTCATGATCACCCTCACCGCCATATTCGACAACGCAATCATCGCCTCTGGTCTAGTTGCATATGACGAGGCACTGATCAGCGGTGTGATTATCGGTGTTGCACCCCTCGAGGACTTCGCTTACACCCTGGCCGCACTCTTGATTGTCCCCGCTCTCTGGCGAATTATGAGCCCTGCAGAGAAGATGGAGGAATGAGCGCTCTGTGGACGATGGTCGTCAGCTCTAGGCCTGTGAGCTGGGTAAATACGGCTTTTCCATTTGGCCTCACCTATTTCCTGTATCGAGAAGAATTTGATGCGCCCTTTGTGGTGGGAGTGTTGTTCTTCCTCATTCCCTACAACCTGTTGATGTATGGCATCAACGACGTGTTCGACTATGAGTCTGATCTTCGCAACCCCAGGAAAGGCGGTGTCGAGGGGGCTTTGCTGCCGCCTCACCTCCATCGACCCATGTTAATCGCGGCGTCGGTGGCTCCTATTCCCCTGCTGATTCTGCTTATCGCGTGGGGGTCTCCCGCTGCCACTGGCGTCCTCGCTTTGAGCCTGTTCTTTGTTGTCGCCTATTCGGCAAAAGGGTTCCGATTCAAAGAAATACCGTTCGTGGACTCGGTGACCTCCAGTCTGCACTTTGTGATGCCGGCGCTCTATGCGATGGTGCTGGTGGGAGCTCCTGTGACGATCCTTAGCCTGGTGCTCTTGGGAGCATTCTTCTTCTGGGGAATGGCCTCTCATGCTTTTGGTGCTGTCCAAGACATCGTGGCTGATAGAGAAGCTGAAGTGTCGTCGATTGCGACGGTGGTGGGGGCGGCGGGAACTGTTCGTCTCGCAATTCTGCTCTATGCGCTCGCCGGTGGCGTCTTGCTCACTACACCCTGGCCATTGCCCCTGATCGCGCCCGTGCCATTGCTGTATATCGTTGCTCTAGTGCCATGGTGGAATCTCACAGACGATGACGCGCAGCTGGCCAACAAGAGTTGGAAGTGGTTCTTAGCCCTTAACTTCGCAGCTGGCGCAATCGTGATGCTAGTGATTTTTGAGTGGTGGGCGGTTACCGGTTAGGTGCCTTGACGAAGAGGAGCATGATTCCTCCGAGGAGCAAGACCAGTGAGATGCCGAGAATCCCGAAGATTGTCTGGTTCCCCGAAAAATCAATGAACACCACCCACAGCCAGGACGCCATCCACCCTGCTGCCCGACCGGTCGTAGCGTAGAGGCCAAACACTTCTCCCTCGCGGCCGGCTGGTGTCACTCGAGCGAGGAACGACCGAGAGGCAGCTTGGGCGGGGCCCACGAACAGGGCCAAAATGATGCCGGCAATCCAGAGAATAATCGCGCCTAAGTCCACCAGGACGAAGACCGCGAGAGTACACGCCACGAGGCCGAAGACGGAGAAGAGGATGACGCGTTTGGGCCCGAGGCGGTCATCGAGGCGACCCGCAATGATGGTGGAGACGCCGGCAATCAGGTTGAGCACGATGCCGAAAATCACTAAGTCGGTGAACGTAAATCCGAAGACGATGCCGGCAAGCACTGAACCGAAGGTGAAGACCGCGGAGAGACCATCCCGGTACACAGCGCTCGCGAGCAGGAACCAGAAGGTTGGTCTCGCTTCGCGGTAGAGCTTCACGATGCTCTTCGCAAGCTCGCGGTAGCTAGCAAAGAAGCCCACCTGCTCTCCGGTGTACGACTTTGGTAGCTCCGGAACGTTTACGAAAATCGGAATCGAAAAAATAATGGTCCAGATGGTCGCTCCTAGAGCGATTACTTGGAATGTGAATGCGACTGTGCCATCGAGGATTCCCCCGAGAATCAGGCCCACCACGAGTGTGAGAGCGATAATTCCACCCAGGTAGCCAAAGCCCCAGCCGAGCCCCGATACCTTACCCACGGTCTTGGGGTTTGAGACGGACACCAAGAGGGCGTTGTAATTGACTCCCGCTATCTCCCCAAAAACGCTTCCCACGGCGATGAGAGCAACTCCCATCCAGAACCATTCGGCACCTGGTTGAACAAAAAACATCCCGAACTGAGTCAGGACTAGAAGCCCTGTGAAAATCATTAGCTGTAATTTCTGACGCCCTGCCCGGTCTGCCCTTTGCCCGAGTACTGGAGCGAGGAGGGCGATGAGGAGTCCAGCGACGGTAATCCCGTAGCCAAGATCTGCGGCCAACCCGCCCAGAGCAAGCTCCTCCTGGGGTGTTCCCACCACGTTAGGTTCCAAGAAGAAGGTGCTGGTCAGGAAGCTTGGCACCCAGACGAATGTCAAGAGAACGGTGTTGAAAGGCTGTGTCGCCCAGTCCCAGAGAGCCCAGGAGAAGACTCGTTTGCGTGGAATGGTGACGCCCTCATTCAGGGATAGGCCCACCGCAGGCAGAGCATCAGTGTCTGTAAAAACCGAGGGGGCTGGAGGCTTCTTCGAACCGTCTTTGGTCATGACAAAACCGTAGTCCTCTTCTGCCAACTTTGGGTAAACATCGGGAATAAATTAAGAATGTGAGTCGCTTCGACTCATATTTGAGTTGAAAAACTTGACAAGACCCGACTCATATCGCAAAATTGAGTCACATCGACTCAGATTCGATGACGAAAACAGACGAAAAGGAGCAGGCCACATGGCACGCGCAGTCGGAATTGACTTAGGAACCACCAACTCGGTGGTGTCCGCACTGGAAGGTGGAGAGCCCACCGTTATTGCCAACGCGGAGGGACTTCGAACGACCCCTTCGGTTGTCGCATACACGAAAGATGGGGAGATCTTGGTCGGTGAAACCGCCAAGCGTCAGGCCGTGACCAACGTGGATCGGACCATTTCCTCGGTGAAGCGTCACATGGGCACCGATTGGACTATGGAGGTCGACGACAAGAAGTACACCCCCCAGGAAATCTCCGCCCGAATTCTGGCGAAGCTCAAGCGCGACGCCGAGCAGTATCTCGGTGAAACCGTGACCGATGCCGTTATTACTGTCCCCGCTTACTTCAATGACGCTGAGCGTCAGGCCACCAAAGAGGCCGGAGAGATCGCAGGGCTCAACGTGCTTCGCATCATTAACGAGCCCACCGCTGCAGCACTTGCCTATGGACTCGATAAGGGTAAAGAGGATGAGCTGATTCTGGTCTTCGACCTCGGTGGTGGAACGTTTGACGTGAGCCTGCTCGAGGTCGGTAAGGACGACGAGTTCTCGACAATTCAGGTTCGCGCCACCGCGGGTGACAACCGCCTGGGTGGAGACGACTGGGACAACAGGATTGTCGACTATTTGTCCACCCGGTTCAAAGAAACCACGGGCGTCGACGTTAGCAACGACAAGATTGCAAAGCAGCGACTCAAGGAGGCGGCAGAGCAGGCCAAGAAGGAACTCTCGACCTCTTCGAGCACCCAGGTTCAGCTGCCCTACCTGTCTCTGACTGACAGCGGCCCTGCCAATCTCGATGAAACCATCACCAGGGCAAAGTTTGAGGAGCTCACGAAGGATCTTCTCGAGCGCACTAAGCAACCCTTCAACGATGTCATCAAGGAAGCAGGAGTCAAACTTTCTGACATCTCCCACGTCGTGCTGGTAGGTGGTTCGACTCGTATGCCCGCGGTGACCGCTCTGGTAACTGAGCTGACGGGCGGGCGCGAACCTAACAAGGGTGTGAACCCAGACGAGGTTGTCGCAGTAGGTGCAGCACTGCAGGCCGGTGTCTTGATGGGTGAGCGCAAAGATGTTCTGCTCATTGATGTGACACCGCTCAGTCTCGGAATCGAGACCAAGGGTGGCATCATGACCAAGCTGATCGAGCGCAACACCGCGATTCCCACCAAGCGGAGTGAAACCTTCACCACCGCTGATGACAATCAGCCCTCCGTGTCTATTCAGGTTTTCCAGGGTGAGCGTGAGTTCACCAGGGA
>JBJOIK010000089.1:0-4159 GCA_046047135.1 Actinomycetota bacterium | reverse complement strand
GCTGGCTTATTCGCATATTCGCTCTTTGAACTCATTTTGGGTCCGGGAACCCGCGTAGGAATCTCGGGTGCCGCTGCACTCACGGTGTTGATGATTCCCATCGTGGTGCGTTCCAGCGAGGAGATGTTGCGAATCGTCCCTAACGAGTTACGCGAGGCATCATTCGCTCTCGGTGTACCGAAGTGGCTGACGATTCTCAAGGTTGTGCTTCCGACCTCGATTGCGGGTATCACGACCGGGATCATGTTGGCCATTGCCCGCGTTATGGGTGAAACTGCACCACTCTTAATTGCCGCAGGTTTCTCGAATGACTTTAACTTCAATATCTTCCAGGACCGCATGCAGAGTTTGCCGAACTTCGTCTACTACTCCTACATCGCTCAGGGCTCTAACCCTGAGGCGACGCTCAATAGAGCCTGGGCGGGCGCGCTCACCTTGATTCTGATTGTGATGGTGCTCAACCTTGGCGCCCGCTTGATTACTCGATTCTTCGCCCCGAAGACCGGTCGATAGGAAAATAGGAACCCCCATGTCAATGCGCATCGATATCAAGAACCTCAACGTGTACTACGGAAAGTTCCTCGCCGTCGAAGGTGTCAGCATGGACATAGCTCCTCGTAGCGTCACCGCTTTTATCGGCCCGTCCGGGTGTGGAAAGTCCACCTTGATTCGAACCCTCAACCGGATGCACGAGGTCATTCCTGGCGCCTACGTCGAAGGAGAAGTGCTCGTTGATGGCAATAACCTTTACGGGCCAGGGGTGGATCCGGTGTCGGTCAGGCGCCAGATTGGCATGGTTTTTCAGCGGCCTAACCCGTTTCCCACGATGTCCATCCGAGACAACGTCCTAGCTGGTGTGAAGCTCAACAATCGTCGCATCTCAAAGTCTGACGCTGATGACTTGGTGGAGAAGTCCCTTCGTGGAGCCAACCTGTGGGAAGAGGTGAAGGACCGCCTGGACAAGCCTGGGTCTGGAATCTCGGGTGGTCAACAGCAACGGCTTTGTATTGCTCGAACCATCGCTGTGGAACCTGAGGTCATTTTGATGGACGAGCCTTGCTCCGCTCTCGATCCGATCTCGACCCTGGCGATTGAGGACCTGATTGAGGAGCTCAAAGAGCAGTACACGATTGTCATCGTTACTCACAACATGCAACAGGCCAGCCGGGTTAGCGATATGACAGCGTTCTTCAACATTGCAGGGACAGGAATGCCTGGCAAGCTGATTGAGTACGACACCACGGAGAAGATGTTCTCTAACCCGTCAGTGAAGGCAACGGAAGATTACGTCTCCGGAAAATTCGGATAGGTCGACACAAACTCAGTCATAGACTGACAGAGTGAGTGCAGTGTTGCCGGGTGACCCTACCCTCCGTGCTACCGCGCTAGCCCTCGATGCGGCCGATTCGCTGTCTTCCTTCCGAGACGAGTTTTTTCACCCTGACCCTCACCAGTGCTATCTGGATGGCAACTCTCTAGGAAAAGTCCCTCTCGCCACCATCGAGCGAGTCTCGTCTTTTGTGACATCCGAGTGGGGCACAGAGCTTGTCCAGGGCTGGAACCACTGGATCGACCAGGCCGAGGTTGCGGGTGATCTGTTGGCTGACGCAACCCTTGGAACAGGTCCAGGCCAAACACTGGTGTGTGACACCACGTCGATGAACCTGTACCAACTTGCCGTGGCAGCGATCACTGATCGCCCTGGCCGTAAGACCATCATCATCGATTCGGCAAACTTTCCGACCGATCGCTACATCATGCAGGGCATCGCCGAAGACTTAGGCCTCACCCTCATCACGCTGGATACCGACGGGGAAGGGGGACCTGGAGCGGTTCGGCTGGAGGTCGCGGATGAGCGAATCACCGCGGCATCGCTCGCTCCCTTCCTGACCGACGACGTCGCCCTGGTGTCTCTGCAGGCCATCAACTATCGCTCGGGTGCCAGGCCTGAGCTGGCGGAAATCCAGGCAGCAGTCACCGGTGCGGGGGCACATATGCTCTGGGACTGTTCTCACGCTGGTGGGGCGATTGATCTCGCTTTTGATGACAACGGCATCAATCTGGCCGTGGGGTGCACATACAAGTATGGAAATTCGGGTCCTGGATCGCCCGCGTGGCTGTTTGTGAGAAAAGAATTGCAGGATCGGCTCCAGGTGCCGATTCGCGGGTGGTTTGCTCAGCGCAACCAGTTTGCGATGGGCCCGTTGTTCGAGAAGGAGAAAGGCATCCGAGGTTTCCAGGTGGCCAGTCCGTCCATTGTGGGGATCCGTGCCGTCGAAACCAGCTACGAGATGATCAGGCGGGCCGGTATTCAGGCCATCGAGCGTAAAGCTGGCCTCGGTACTGACCTGATGATTGCCCTTTTCGATGCCTGGTTAGAACCGCTCGGTTTCACCTTGGGAACACCGAGAGACGCTGCCCATCGCGGAGGACACATCATCATCCGACACCGGGATGCGGCCCAGATTGCTCGGGCTCTGCGTGAGATTTCGAATGTGGTTCCGGATTATCGTCAGCCTGACGCCATTCGCTTGGCGATGTCTCCTTTGCCTACCTCCTTTGTGGAAGTCTGGGACGGATTTGATCGCCTGAGACAGCTGGTGGAGTCGAGGGCATATCAGGCAGTGAATACGGGAGGAGGCAAGGTCACCTGATGACATCACAGGACCACACGAAGGCAGTCACCTATACGTCCTATTTGAAGGTGCCAGAGCTGCTTTCCCTGCAGGAACCGCTTTCTGATGGGCCCGAGCACGATGAGCTGCTGTTCATCACAATTCACCAGGTGTATGAATTGTGGTTCCAACAGATTCTGCACGAGCTATCCGCCCTTCAGCCGGCGCTCGAATCGGGTGACACTCATCGCAGTCTTGCGCTGCTCGGTCGTGTCAGAAGCATCATGAAGACCTGTGTTCAACAGATCGACATTCTGGAGACGATGACGCCCTTGCAGTTTCAATCCTTTCGGGCGCGTTTGTCATCAGCGAGCGGATTTCAGTCTGCCCAGTTCAGGGAACTCGAAGCGGTTCTCGGCCGACGGGATCTCGCGGGGAAAGACGCAGAGGGTGGTTCTGGAATGAAGATGGCCGAACACCTAGTTCCAGGCTCGCCTGAGAGAAACCGCGTGGAAGCGGCCATGGGGAGGCCTAGCGTGTGGGACTCTGCACTGCACTACTGCCACCGCCGAGGACACACCATGCCGGACGATGTATTGGCCAGAGATGTGACGGTCCCGTGGCAGGCCAGGGACGATGTTCAAGCTGTGTTGGTGAACCTTCACCACAGTGATCCAGAGTCTGCTCTGGTGTGTGAAGCTCTGGTCGATCTGGATGAGGGTTTGGGTGAGTGGAGGTACCGTCACGTGAAAATGGTGGAGCGGACAATCGGCAGGAAACCTGGCACGGGTGGGTCTTCCGGGGTTGGCTACCTGGCCTCCACCCTCTTCAACCCGGTATTTCCCGATCTGTGGGCTATTCGCAGCCAGCTCTAGTGTGAGTGAGGATCCGGCTTTAGTTCGGAGCTAAAGAGCGAGCGCCGGCTTGGCGGGGTGTAGTCGCACACACCCCCCGGACACAGTTGAGGTTTTTCTTTCGCAAAGAGCCGATAAAGCTCACACCCTACGCAGATCCCAAAGGCGGCTTCGAGGAACATCAGGCCCAGGCAGAACGAGCACCACAGAAGCATTACTTCGTTCTGAATGCCAAACCATCCCATTCCAAGGCACCCCACGAACGCCATCGCAAAACCAAGTCCCCACGCGAGTCGTTTTTGTGCAGCGCCGACCCACTCGGGTCTTTGCCTTCTCACGATGAGGGCACCGAGAGCCATCGAGGGTGCGAATCGGTGATTGAGTCCCAATCGGATTCCCATGTCGATGAGAAAGAGAACGCCAAAAGCCCGAACAGGTTGGAAGTCGCCGGTGAAGTAGGCGTGGGCGATCGCACTGAAACCGATGAGAAAGAGCAGTCCCGCCGCGGCGCGGACTGCACGCTCGTTGAAGACAGGTATGTCTATTCCCTCGACCCGCTCCCCAAAATCGACAGATGAGGCCCTTAGTTCTGACACGAGGACAGTATACCCCAGGGGGTATCAAGACTTTCGAGGGGTCATCGTCCCAATACGCTAGAGCCATGGTGAATGTGCGCGTATCGGACGAAGT
>JBJOIK010000088.1:0-4164 GCA_046047135.1 Actinomycetota bacterium | reverse complement strand
ATGGCCAACCCCGACTCTCGAGTGGCGGAGCCTGCTATGAAGAATTACGGTCGACTCAATGACCAATTCTTGGCATTAGGAGGGTATCAAGCAGAGGCAGAAGCCTCTGCGATTGCGTCACATCTGAACCTCCCGAACCCCATTCTCGAGCAACCGCTCAAAACCCTCTCCGGAGGGCAACGAAGGCGAATCGAACTAGCCAGAATACTGTTTCAACAGGCGCCGTTGATGGTCCTGGATGAACCCACGAATCACCTCGATGCGGATTCGGTCCACTGGCTCAGAACCTTTCTTGCCGGCTATGAGGGTGGTGTCATCGTGATTTCTCACGATGTTGCCCTCGTCGAAGAGACCGTAAACCGGGTGTTTTACCTCGACGCAACCAGGGCCACCATCGACATCTACAACATGTCGTGGAAGCACTATCTCAGGCAACGTGAGGCTGATCAGGAGAGACGCATCAAGGAGCGCACCATCACAGAGAAGAAGGCGGCGGCCCTCCAGATGCAGGCCGCGAGGTTCGGCGCGAAAGCCAGCAAAGCGTCTTCAGCACAGCAGATGAAGGCCCGTGCAGACAAAATGTTGCAGGCTTTGGATGGTCCGCGAGTGGCGGAGCGAGTTGCCGCGCTTCGCTTTCCAGATCCTGCCCCCTGCGGAAAGACCCCCTTGATGGCTAGCAACCTCTCCAAGAGCTACGGGTCGCTGGAGGTGTTCACCGCTGTTGATCTGGCTATCGACAAAGGTTCCAAAGTCGTCATCGTGGGACTCAATGGGGCCGGCAAAACTACGCTGCTCAGAATCCTCGCTGGTGTCGACACTCCTGATACGGGCGCTATTGAGGCAGGGCATGGTCTTCGCATCGGCTATTACGCTCAGGAACACGAGACTCTTGACGTCAATCGCTCCGTGTTGGACAACATGCTGTCGTCCTCTCCAGAGATCGGAGAGAAGGAAGCCAGGAACGTTCTGGGTTCCTTCCTTTTCACCGGAGACGATGTGTTGAAGCCTGCAGGAGTGCTCTCCGGGGGAGAAAAAACTCGACTGTCACTAGCGACACTGGTTGTTTCCAAGGCCAATGTCTTGTTGCTCGATGAGCCGACCAACAACCTGGACCCGGCTAGTCGCGAGGAGATTTTGAGTGCACTGTCCCATTTTTCGGGAGCTGTAGTACTGGTCAGTCACGACGATGGCGCCGTGCTAGCACTCAACCCAGAGCGAGTTCTGATCATGCCAGACGGTGTTGAGGACCACTGGAGTGAGGACTACAGAGAACTTGTTGAACTGGCCTAGCCAGCTCGCTTGTCAAGCAGAGCATCCTCTTCCTCTGCGTCAGTGGAGCCCACTCTCTCCCTGCGTTTGTCACCTCGTTGAAGGGCGACCTCCTGCTTCAGCATGTAGAGGAACCCGATGATGGCCATCAGCGCGAACAGGTACCACTGGAATGTGTAGCTCAGGTGGGGACCTTCGTCGAGTTGAGGACGCTCAAGCGGCAAAGGGGAAGGGGCAACACTGGGTTGCTCGGATCCCAGCGCAAGATAGAAATCATCGCGAAGCTCTCGCTCTGTTATCTGTGCGATGGTAGGCAGATGGATGCTGGCGATCTGCCCTTCTGGGGCACCCCTGCCCTGGAGTTCAGGTTCGCCGGGCCTCACCCTAGCAACTAACGACACGATCCCATCGGGAGCCTCAGGAATCACGTCGGGCAAATCTGAACTATCTCCCGTGCTAATCCAGCCTCGATTGATGATGAAAATCCCGTCGGTTGTCTCCAGTGGAACAAGGACCTCAAACCCGACGGCGCCGCTTCGCGGCCTGGTTCGAACCAGTATTTGCTCTCCAGCCAGGTAGCGTCCCGAGACCGTGACGGGAACCCACTCGTCGTCCCTGCTCACGATTGGGTTTTCCTCGAGGAAAAGATCTAAGGACACAGGCTCGCGGTCAAAGTTGTTCTCAACTCTGTCGATAGCCGCGACAGCTTGGCCTCGTCTGTCCCATTGCCACTGCCCAAACAATGAGGCGATGATGGCGAACACAATGGTCAGGGCAAAATATCCGAGCCATCTCTTGGTGAAGAAAACCCCCAGCATCTAGTCGCCCGCCTGAGGATGGGGATGGGAGGCGACGGGGAAGCCTTTTTGACCCAAATACGCTTCAAAATAAGCCCGATGACCCACACAGGAGAGCCAAATTTTTGTCCTGTCTGGCGCGTGAATTCTGGGATTACGCCAGTGAATTGCCCACGATGGCATTTCGGTGCACCCGGCCCGTGAGCACCGAAGTGTGGCGGAAGAAGAGCCTGGAATGATCACGGACGACTTATGACGCTCAAGGTTCCTGGCCTCAATGGGGTCCTTGAACCAGCCTTCTTTGCCACGCTATTTGCCACAACAACGGCAAAGTAAGGCAGAAAAACCGCACCTGCCGCCGGGAGTAGCAGCCACCAGCCCTCCACGAAAAAACACGCGGCGATGCAGACAAGCCTGACACCCATCGCGACCGAATACTTCACCATGCGGGCGCGACGCTCGGAGTGGGGTGAATCCTGGAGACTCGTTACCGAATAGGACTGTTTCATGGTGTCCATATCGTAGAGCAGTGTCCTGCCAATAAGCTTGAGAGCTATGACGACTCCTAGAACTGTTCTTGTTACCGGAGGTAATAGAGGTATCGGATATGCGATTGCAGAACGATTCCTTCTTGATGGGCATCGAGTCGCGGTCACAGCCCGCCAGGGGAGTGGGCCAGAGGGCTCCTTCACCGTGATTGCGGACGTGACAGATGGCCCTTCGCTGGACAAGGCCATTGCGGAGGTCGAAGAGGAGCTTGGGCCAATCGAAATCCTTGTCGCAAATGCTGGGATTACCAAGGACACGCTCCTGATGCGCATGGCAGATGAGGATTTCGAGGCCGTCATCGATACAAACCTGGTAGGTGTTTTCCGTGTCGTAAAACGGTGCATCAAATCCATGGTCAAGGGAAAATATGGGCGGATTGTCCTCATTTCCAGTGTCGTCGGACTGTATGGTTCACCTGGCCAGGTCAATTACGCCGCATCGAAATCGGGTCTTGTCGGTTTTGCGCGCTCACTCACGAGGGAACTTGGTTCACGCGGAATTACGACAAACGTCGTTGCTCCCGGGTTTATCAACACCGATATGACGAAAGATCTCCCGGAAGAACAGCAACAAACCTATCTGCGCTCAATTCCGGTGGCTAGGTTCGCCGAGCCGAGTGAGGTGGCAGCCGCTGTGTCGTGGCTAGCCTCGGACGAAGCGTCCTACATTTCCGGCGCCGTTATCCCAGTGGATGGCGGTCTGGGTATGGGCCACTAAGACCTCAGATTCAAGGCATCTAGCACCAAGCTAAGGTCGGGGGAGTCGATGACGACATCAGCCACCGATTTGACCACCGGTTTGGCCATAAAGGCGATTCCCATCCCTGCCGCTCTCAGCATCATCACATCATTACCGCCATCCCCAACGGCAACGGTATGACGCATGTCTATCCCAAAGGCCTGAGCCCAGTCACGGAGTGTCTGTTCCTTTGCTTGTGCATCGATGAAAGGTTCTAGGACCTCACCGTTGAGCAGACCACTTTCTACGCCGAAGTTATTGGCGCGGTGAAAATCGAGTCCGAGCTCTTGGGCCAGCGGATCCACCATGTGATGAAAGCCCCCTGAGACAGCCCCCACCAAGTGCCCGAGGCTGTGCAAAGTGTCGACAAGCTCCTTTGCTCCTGGGGTCAACTCCACCCTGTGATTCGCCTTCTCAATTGCCTCCAGAGGCACTCCTTCGAGTGCCCTCACCCTCGTCCGCAAAGAGGTTTCAAAATCGAGTTCGCCTTTCATCGCGCGGGCCGTGATGTCGGCAACCTCGGCGGCGACGTCAGGCGACACCGTCTCCGCCAGCAGGTCGATACCTTCATCCCGGGTGAGGGTTGAGTCGACATCAAGTACCACTAGCAGCTGACTTGTGGTCACGCTGAGACCACGGTTCCCTTGGCCACCACCGTGACGCCGGCCTCTGAAATTGTGAAACCTCGCGCCTTGTCCGCAGCGAGATCGACCCCCACTGTGGCACCCGCCTCCACAACCACTTCCTTGTCGAGGATGGCGCGGATATCGGGCTGGTTCAGCACCTTGGAGCCGATCTCTCCGCTGCCGAA
>JBJOIK010000087.1:0-8096 GCA_046047135.1 Actinomycetota bacterium | reverse complement strand
ATCTGGGTCGTCGAGACGGATGCGTGGCCCAACAGCTCCTGGACGACTCTGATGTCAGCACCCCCGGACAGCACGTGAGTGGCGAACGAGTGCCGCAAGGTGTGGGGCGAGATGCGGGCCGACACTCCCGCTCGTCGCGCCGCCCGCTGCAAAATGAGCCACGCGTTCTGCCTGGATAACGGCTTGCCCCTGGTGCCCAAAAACACATGCGGGGTGGAGGTTGTTTTCATGGCAAATGCGGGGCGCGCTCTGGCCAAATAGGCATCGAGGGCTTCCCTCGCATAGGAGCCGATAGGAACGATTCGCTGCTTTCTGCCCTTTCCCGTGACCCGAACGGCTGTGGAAGCCCGACCATTCTCATCCAGGACATCATCCACGGTGAGTGCCAGGGCTTCGGAAATTCTTGCACCGCTGGCATACAAGAATTCCAGAAGTGCTCGGTCCCGCAGCGCGGAGGGTTCATCTCCAGGTATTGCCTCCAGAAGGGCCTGAACTTCAGAAATACTCAGAGCTTTGGGGAGTCTTTGCGGGAGCGCGGGAGGAACCAGGGTCGAGGTAACATCCTCTGAGATCACCTTTTCCTCAATCAGGTATTTGTGGAAATTCTTGATACTGGATACCCGTCTGGCAACCGTGGTGGAAGCGCCCCTGAGGTTCTGTATGTACTTTTGGGCGCTCGAGAGGGTGATAGCAGCGGGGGTAACAACTCCGTGCGAAGCGAGCGCATCAAGGTAAGCCCGAAGGTCTTGACGGTACGCGCTGATGGTGTGGGGTGAGCGACCTCGCTCCAAGGTGAGGTAGCGAATGTAATGCTCTAGGTAGCGCTCCAGCTCTGAGCGCGCCTCTCCCCGTTCCCTACCTCCGGTGGACATAGGCCGCCAAAATTGCGGTCACGGCAATCTGATTGCGAATCTTCCCTGTTACGGATGCCTCGACCGCCTCCGAGAGGGGAACAAATCGCATTTCCAGGTCTGCCTCTTCACCAGTTCGAACATAATGATGCTCAACGTGTCCGAGGCCAGTTGCCACATAGATATGGATAAATTCGTTGGAACCGCCGGGGGTTGTGTTGAGGGTTGTCAGATATTCCCAGTGTTCCGCCTGGAGATCCGCTTCCTCCGCTAGTTCTCTCTTCGCGCACTCGAGGGGATCCTCTCCGGGAACATCGAGCAAGCCCGCAGGAATCTCCCAATTTAGCGTTCTAATCGAGTGCCGATACTGGCGAATCATCATGATCTCGTCATCGTCGTTGAGAGCGACGATGGCGACAGCTCCCGTGTGATCGACATAGTCCCGGACCAACGTTTCCCCGTTGAAGGTGAATTCGTCCCGGACGACATCCCAAATTGCCCCCCGATACACCGTCGAGGTTGATGAAACATCGAGAGCCATGGGCTCATCCTGAAGGACGAATCCAGACACTAGCTAGCCTGGTCGGTGACCGCGAACAGCGCTGAAGAATTGTGTCGCTCAAGTGCGGCAGCGACCAACCCTGCAAATAGCGGGTGAGCGCGGTTAGGTCGTGACCGTAATTCGGGGTGCGCTTGAGTCGACACGTAGAACGGATGTGCGCTCTTGGGCAGTTCGACGAACTCGACCAGGCTATTGTCGGGCGAAGTTCCAGAGAACACTAAGCCTGCCTCCTCCAACTGGGGCCGGAAGGCATTGTTGACCTCGTATCGGTGGCGGTGGCGCTCTGTAATGGAATCCGAGCCATACAGCTCGCGAACGACGGAACCCTTTTTCAAGGCGGCCTCATAGAGTCCAAGCCTCATGGTTCCGCCCATGTTGCCCCCGCCCGCCACAATTTGAACCTGCTCGGCCATCGTGGCAATCACGGGATAGGCGGCATCAGGATCGAATTCGGTACTCGACGCACCGGATAGTCCGGCCACATGTCGGGCATATTCGATGACCATGCACTGCAAACCAAGACAGAGACCCAGTGTGGGAATGGAGTTTTCCCGGGCGTAACGCAGCGCTCCAACCTTGCCTTCAATACCGCGGATACCGAAACCACCAGGGACACAAATCCCGTCGACGTCATACAGGGCTTTCTCTGCCCCCTGCGGTGTCTCGCACTCGTCGCTCGGCACCCAGCGCAACTCCACACGGGTGTGGTGGGCAAATCCCCCGGAGCGAATCGCTTCAGTGACCGACAAATACGCATCGGGAAGATCGATGTACTTGCCGACAATGGCCACTGTGACGGTGTGGCGAGGGTGATGCACCGCGTCGAGCAGGTCTTTCCACCCGTCCCAATCCATCTCGCCGGCTTTCAATCCCAGGTGATAGATGATGTAGTCATCAAGATCCTGGCTGTGCAGCAACGAAGGGATGTCATAGATGCTGCCCACGTCGACTGCATTAACTACCGCCGCTTCATCAACGTCGCACATCAAAGCAATTTTGCGCCGATTCGAACTTTCCACCGGACGATCACTGCGAAGCAAAGCAATCTTGCGCCGATTCGAACTTTCCACCGGACGATCACTGCGAAGCACTAGTGCATCGGGCTGGATACCAATCGATCTGAGCGCGGCAACCGAGTGCTGCGTAGGTTTGGTTTTTTGCTCACCGGATGCACCCATGAAGGGCACCAGAGAAACGTGCACAAAAAACACGTTTTCTCGACCCAGTTCGTGCCTGATTTGACGGGCAGCCTCGATGAAGGGCTGACTCTCAATATCGCCGACTGTGCCACCAATTTCCGTGATGATGACATCGGGTCTCGGTGATTCATGAGCCTGGAGTCTCATCCGACGCTTAATCTCATCCGTGATGTGGGGAATTACCTGAACAGTGTCACCCAAGTACTCACCACGCCGTTCCTTCCCGATCACCTCCTGGTAGACCTGGCCGGTCGTGACGTTGGCAGCTTGAGTGAGATTGATATCGAGAAAACGTTCGTAGTGGCCGATGTCGAGGTCTGTTTCCGCGCCATCATCCGTAACAAAAACTTCACCGTGCTGGAAAGGATTCATCGTCCCCGGATCGACATTCAGATACGGATCGAGCTTCTGCATCACGACATGGAGGCCGCGACCAGAGAGAAGGTTTCCGAGAGATGCTGCAGTGAGGCCTTTACCGAGGGAGGAGACCACACCGCCGGTCACAAAAATATGCTTCGTGATGCCCGTTTCGGTCTTCCGTGAGCTTTCCTCCACGGAGTTCAAGAGTAACTGGTTTCAGGGGGTCTTAGCGACGACTCACCGAATGAGTCTTCTCAATCAGCTCTCTCGCGTGCGAGAGGGCAGTGTGCGAGTCTTCCATGCCACCGAGCATCCTCGCCAGCTCCCGCACCCGCTCATCCCCATCGAGAACAACGACGCTCGAAGTGGTGACCTGCCCATCGGTATCTTTCACCACCCGAAGATGGTTGTTCGCGAAAGCAGCGACCTGGGCAAGGTGGGTCACCACAATCACCTGCGAAGTCTGGGCAAGGCGGTCCAGTCGACGGCCAATTTCGAGCGCACTTGACCCTCCCACACCTGCGTCCACCTCATCGAAAACAAACGTCGGAACCGGATCTGAGCCCGCAATAACAACCTCGAGAGCCAACATGACCCGCGAAAGTTCACCACCGGATGCGCCCTTGCCGAGCGGGAGTGGCTGAGACCCTGGATGAGGTTGCAGCATAATACTCACGCGATCCAGACCGTGACTACCCAGTTGATCTCCGCGCTCCACGACCACGTGAAGAGAGGCTGATGGCATTGCGAGTGCTGCAAGCTCAGCCGTCACCTGCTCTGCGAGAGCTGCAGCTGCATCGCTGCGAATCTCACTGAGGCCGATGGCAAGCTCCATCGCAGCGGTGCGGGCCTGGCTCACCTCGTGACCCAGGGTCTCCAGGGCTGTCTCATCACCCTCAAGTTCCGTCAGACGAAGAACGCCCGTAGACGAATACTCAAGGACATCCTCAAGTGTCGGACCGTACTTTCTCATCAGGTTCGAAATTGACGAGAGCCTACTGTGGCTCTCTTCGAGACTGAGACCGGACTCAGCTTCCAAACCCGCAAGGTAGCCAGAGAGGGACTGGCCTACCTCGTGAACCTGGTAGGCGGCATCAGCCAACTGCGATCGAATTGGCTCCAGTGCAGCATCAAAACCGACCACCCTGTCGAGCGCTTTCAGCGCTTGATCCAAGAGTCCGGCAGCATCGACTCCCTCCAGAGAGGCTTCACTCGCCAGCAAAGCCTGCTTTGCTCCGTCGACACCATGGCGCAGGTCTTCGGTGTTAGTGAGCTTTGTAATCGACTCCCGCAGCCTTTCGTCTTCACCAAGCTCAGGCGACACTGCTCCAATGTCCTCCAGCGCAATCCGAAGGTCCCGGGCTTCGGCCTGGCGAGCGTCTGCTCTCGTCGTAATCTCATCAAGTTTTTCCGACAGCGAGCGATAGGTGGCATAGGCGTCGCTGTACTCATTGAGGACGCTCTCCAGTTTCTCGCCTCCGAACCGGTCGAGAGCCTCTCGTTGGGCTGTCTCCGACTTGAGCCGAATCTGGTCACTCTGGCCATGGATGACCACGAGCTCTTCGGCTAGTTCAGAGAGTACTGAGACAGGCGTACTCCTCCCCCCGATCAAAGCTCTGGAGCGCCCCTCCGATTGCACTTCCCGCGAGAGGACGAGCTCGCCATCATCAACAGCCGCACCCAGTTCTTCTGCCCGGGAGCGAACCACCGGAGTCGTAGCAATGCTGAATCGGCCCTCCACCCAGGTGGCGCTAGCGCCCGATCTGACGCGAGCGGAATCTGCCCGATCTCCCAGCAGTAGACCCAGTGCAGTCACGACCATCGTCTTTCCTGCTCCCGTCTCACCTGTCACAGCGGTGAGACCTGGACCCAAGGGAAGCGTTGCCTGGGATATCACCCCCAGATCAGTAATGGTGATGTCGTGGATCACTGGTCTACTTCTCCCCGGGGCCTCTCCAGCCGGTGACCGGCAGAGAAAACTTGTTCACAAGGCGGTCGGTGAAAGGTCCCGGGTGCAATCGGGCCAACCTAATCGGATCGCTGCTCTTCGACGCAACCACCCTCGCGCCAGGCTGAATATCGATACTCCGACGACCGTCACACCACAAAACAGCGGAACCTGACGAGCGTTGCAACAATTCCACAGCCATGACGGAGTCGGGTCCGACGACCAACGGACGCGCGAACAGCGCGTGTGCAGAAATTGGCACCATCAACAGTGCTTCGACGCCTGGCCACACTACCGGCCCACCCGCTGAGAAAGAGTACGCGGTGGAACCGGTGGGCGTAGCCATCACGACACCGTCAGCCCCGAACGTTGAAATGGGTCGGCCATCGACCTCAAGTGCTACCTCGATCATGCGGGCGCGGGACGCTTTCTCTAAGGTCGCCTCATTGAGCGCGAAACTGCGATACACCTCTGTGCCATCCTGAATCACCGACACATCCAGTGCGAGGCGCTCCTCCACGTCGTAGTCGCCCGAGAGAGCCTGGGACACCGTCCACGCAACGTCATCTTTTTCACTCTCCGCCAGGAATCCGACGTGTCCATGATTGATTCCCAGGAGAGGAGCAGAAGCCCCCCTCGTGATTTCCGCCGCTGCCAAAATGGTGCCATCTCCACCCAACACAATGGTCAACTCAATGTCGGAAGGATCAACATCCTGACCGAGTAGCGCGAGACTGCCGGAGTAAAGGTTCCTCATGGGTTGAGCTTGCTCAGCAGACACCACAGGCACAAGGCCGGCACTGTGCAGCTGCTCACACACGGACACCGCAGCGTGGAGGGCATCGTCTCGACCCGTGTGAGCAAAGACAAGCATGTGTCGCGCGCTCGCCATGGCGTCTCCCCGCTATGAATGCGTCAAAGTGTGAATCTGTTCAGTCCATTGTGTCTGATTACGGCCGTGAGTGGGACTCAGCCAACACAGGTACTCCACATTCCCGCTCTCACCGGTGATAGGCGATCGCATTATTCCGGCGATCATAAGACCGTTCTCTCCAGCACATTCCACGATGCGAGTCAGGGCTTTTTCTCGAAGTCCTGGGTCTTTTACGATTCCATCGCTCACTCCTCCCCTTCCCACTTCGAATTGCGGCTTGACCAATGCAACCCACTCTGTGGCGCCCAGCTCCACGACGACATGTGGAAGAACCTGGGTAAGGGAGATGAAGCTAACATCCACGACCACCAGCGAGGGCTGGGGGCCTGCGTGCTGCTCCCACCAATCACGATCAACCTCCCGAATATTGATGTTTTCGAAGGAGATGACTCGTGGATCGTCCTTCACTCGAGGATGGAGTTGATCGCGTCCTACATCAAGTGCCACCACCCTCTTAGCGCCAGACTCCAGCAAAACTTGGGTGAACCCGCCGGTGGAAGCCCCGATATCCAGACACACACGACCCTGTGCGGAGATTTCCCATTCCTGAAGTGCGGCTCGAAGCTTCCGTGCCCCCCTCCCCACATCGTCCTTATCGCCTCGAACCTCGAGGACATCACCAATCTCGACGTCATAAGAGGGCTTCGTCACCACGGCACCATTGACAACGACATCGCCCGACTCGATTCTTCTGCGCGCCTTCGCGCCTTCGTTCGGGAGTCACTCAGCGCCCGCTCAACTAGCGCGCTATCGAGTCGCATGATTGTTAGTCAGACTCGGATGAATCGAGCATCGCTTTCACGTCGTCGTAGAGGGCGCCGAGAGCGTCAGCGCGCTCCGCGAGTGGCAACTGAGCGAGCGCTTCCAACCGCCGAGAGAATTCTGCATCGTCCATGGCCACCTCACGAATATATCTGGGGATCAACATCGAGACCGAATATTTTCAAACCGGAATCATGGATGATGGTCGCGCCTGCGCGGATGAGATCAATCTTTTTCCCAGGACGCGCGACTCGGATGACGTGGTCCTTCCGTCTCACCACTGCGCGCCCTACTTCCACTGTGTGAACGCCATCGGCATCCACCGAACGGATAGTTTCTGGGTATGGCTTATGGAGGTCACGGAGATCTTCAAGCACATAGGTAGGCCTCATCGATTCATCACTCGCGAGGAGTGTCTTGGGACTATCGATGCCGGTTAGTACCAGAGCAGAAGCAATCCCGACCCGGTTCGCGCCGAGAATATCCGTATCCAGCCGGTCACCAATCATCAGTGCACTCCCGGAATGAGGGAATCGTTCTAGGGCGAGCTCAAAGATCTCTTTCTCCGGCTTTCCGGAAAAAGTCGCGAGACGCCCGACTGCTAAGTGGACAGCGGAGACCAGTGCGCCGTTTCCTGGCGCTACACCGCCATCCACCGGAATCGACCAGTCAGTGTTCGTTGCGACCCAGGGAATGTCGGGATTTCTTTGCAGAGCAAACGAAGCTTGCGCCAAATGGGTCCACCCCACTTCTGGAGAGAAGCCTTGAATCACTGCCGCAGGGTTATCGTCCGCCTGTCTGGTGACAAGGAATCCAGCTTTCTCAAGCTCTGAGGTGAGGCCCTCTCCCCCCACGGCAAGCACGAGAGACCCTGCGGGAATGAGACGAGAGAGCAACCTAATAGCCGACTGAGGCGAGGTGACTACATCGGCGGGCTGTGCCGGTAGACCAAACGAAGAAATATGAGAGGCAACGGCTTCAGGGGTTCTCGACGCATTGTTTGTGATGAATCCCAGGGTCGCCACCTTTGATGCTTTCTGAAGCGAGGACACCGCATGTGCGAGTGCCTTCGAACCCTGATACAAGACGCCATCGAGGTCAGCTAACACCAGCCCTACGCCGCTCAGAGGAGTTGACCTAGGCATCATCAACCTCCGGGAGCGTGTCGATGACCACAACCTCATCACCGTCGCCCTGGTCCTTCAGAGCAAGTGCTTCTGCCGCTCGGTTGGCGAGGTCACCCCACCGCGAGGCTTCATCCACTCGTCCCAGTTCGCTCAAGATAGTGGCATAGGAATCGAACAGGGCAGGGGAATAGGAGAAAACCTTCTGGGGATTGAGCTGAGGGATATCAAGTTCCTGCAGGGCCAGCTCCAGCTGGCCCAGATCCATTCGAGCACCCGAGCGAGCAATCGCCAGTTCGACGGCTACCGAAGGGTCTAAATCTCGCCGATTGACCTCACCAGCCAGCTCAAGCGCC
>JBJOIK010000086.1:0-4251 GCA_046047135.1 Actinomycetota bacterium | reverse complement strand
CCCCCTCGAGTGTGCTCGGCATAGCGCGATCGAGAGTGGAACAGATTTTCTCCACCGACAGGGCCAGATTGTGACCTCGCGGAGCCAATTCAGTTGCTTCGGATAGAAGCCCCGGTTTCAAGAACTCGGTCGAGAGGCCCAATTCTTCTGCGACCATTAGACCAAACTCATACTTGGACGCGGGACTTGACGAGACGGTGTGAAACACACCTGCCTCCTTCTGATTGACCAAGTCAACAAGGGCATCGACGAGGTCGCCGACGTACAGGCTACTGACGATGTAGTCGGTAAAGCCGGTTATTTTTTCCCCTGCGTTCAAAGACCTCACAAAAAAATCCAAAATTCCCTTTGATGAGTCTTTGGACCAGCCAAAGAAATTGACCCTCAGAACGAGAGCCCCTGGATTTCTCTCCAGAACCAGGATTTCTCCCTCCCTCTTCGTTGCTCCATACAGAGACTCCGGGGATGCCTGGTCGTCTTCTCGGTAGAGCCCGTCACGAATACCGTCAAAAACAGCGTCAGTGGAGATGTGCACAAATTTCGCACCACTTTCGGCTGTGGCGTATGCCCATGCACCGGGCAACGTAGCGTTGGTCTCTATCGCTTCCCTAGGTCTTTCCTCACAAGCTTCATGGGATGCCCTGGCGATGGCGTTAATGACGACATCAGGCGCTTGTCTAGCGATGGCACTCGGAATCTCTCCGAGCGAGGCCGTTACAGACGTCTTGTAATGGGGTGACCCGGATCGAGACACACCCACGACCTCATGCCCCGCTCGCTCGAGGGCAAAGCCCAGATAAGAGCCTAGAAAACCACTCGATCCCAGAACGAGGTATTTCACGAACTCTCCAGCACAAACACCCTGTGCAGGGCCTCGGCGATAGGCCAATCCTCTGGCTCGTCAATGTCAACCGTTGCCCATTCAGGAAGATGAAGTGGAACGAATTCAGAATCCATCATGGTTTCGTGAGAGAGCCATACCGAGGCGGTCGCGACATACATTTTCCCGGCGTCAAAATAGCGCTGCGGTAAATCCTGAGTTCTTGTGAACAAGTTGGCTGTCTCCGCCAGAGCCATAAGACCTTCATCACTGATCTCCAGTGAGCGCTCCTGTGGAGAACGATGTCTTCCCACGCTCACCACAAAATGGTCCGGGTACGCCTGAGAAAGCCCTAGAGCGTCCTCAATCATCGGGTTGTGACCGTCGCGGTGGGATAGAGGCACATCACCACAGCGTCGGAGGCAAGGCCTAGTTCTTGAATCGCGTGCTGGATAACTGGCGCTGTTCCTGCATTGTGAGTCGCTAATTCCTCCGGCCTTTCAAAGGGCACGTCGGCCCCCGCCTGACGAGCTACATCAGAAATCTCAGCATCGTCTGTGCTCACGACTACCCGGGACACTAAACCCGAAGCCCTGGCGGAACCTATTGGCCACGCAATAATGGGCTTTCCATTGAAGATCTTGACGTTCTTGCGAGGGACCCGAGTGCTACCGCCGCGAGCGGGGATGACCGCAACTACGTCAGCGGACGTCATCTGTGTCTAGCCCAGCGCAGAGGGGGCTGACCCCACTGCTTTGTTGACAAGGTTGTGATGAATCCAGTCCTGCAGTTCAGCAATTGTCATCCACTCTGAATTGCTGTCACTGGTGTATACGAAATCATCGGCGACAGATTTTCCACCTTTGACCATATCTGCATCCCGATCCCACAGGTTGATGGTGGGAAGAATCTTGAAGTAATCCGAATATTCATAGGTGTTCGGGGCATCTTCTACACCGATCATTTGTTCGTGTAGTTTCTCTCCTGGCCTAATCCCCACGACCTCGGTGGCTTTCCCTGGCGCAACCGCTTCAGCAATATCCGTGATGGTCATAGAAGGAATCTTCTTGACGTAAATTTCTCCACCCACCATGTCGTCAAAGGCCGTCCACACCAGATCGACACCCTCATCGAGGGTAATCATGAAGCGAGTCATTCGAGGATCCGTAATCTGGAGGGGTTGGTTCTTCTGTGCCGCATCGAAAAAGAAAGGCAACACTGAGCCCCTGGAGCCCATCACATTGCCGTATCGAACAACAGCAAAGCGGGTTCCCTTTGAACCTGCGTAAGCATTACCCGCAACAAAAAGCTTGTCGGAGGCTAGCTTTGTAGCGCCGTAGAGATTGATGGGACTACTCGCTTTATCTGTTGACAAAGCCACAACCTTCTTCACTCCCCCATCGATGCAGGCATCGATTAGGTTCATAGCTCCCATGATGTTCGTCTTGACGGCCTCGAACGGGTTGTATTCCGCGGTGGGAACAATCTTCGTTGCAGCAGCATGTACGACGTAGTCAACCCCGTCTACCGCCCGATAGAGGCGATCACGATCACGGACATCACCAATGAAAAAACGTACGCGCTTGTCATTATCAAAGAGCTTTGCCATCTCCCATTGCTTCATTTCATCGCGGGAATAGACGATGATGCGCTCGGGATCGAATTTTTCCAACGCCTTTGGTACGAAAGCGTGACCGAAAGACCCTGTACCACCAGTAACAAGGATGGTGGAGTTCTTCATCGACATGTGTGCTCCTGACACCTCTTTGCTCACCTGCTCTGTAAGCCTACCGAGCGAGCTTCACTTACGTGCGAGGAAGCTTCTTTCTGGCTTCCCACGCTGTGGAAATCATGCTTTCTAGGGAATGGGTCATCCGCCACTCGATATCTCTCGCGGCTAGCTCACCTGAAGCCACCACCCGAGCGGGATCTCCTGCCCTCCTAGGAGCAGCGACAGGTGAGAAGTCTTGACCTGTCACCGCAGCAATTGCGGTCATAATCTCCGCTACTGAAGTCCCAGTCCCACTACCGAGGTTGTATGCGGGCTCGATCTTCTCTCCCCGGTCCATTCGTCGTGCAGCTGCCACGTGAGCAGCTGCAAGATCTGCGACATGAATGTAGTCGCGAACGCAGGTTCCATCGGGAGTGTCGTAGTCGGTCCCGAAGATTTGCGGAACTCGACCCTCCTCGAGCGCGGCAAAAACCATAGAAAACAGATTGTAAGGACTCACATCGGGCAAATCAGGCGAGCCTGAGCCAACGACGTTGAAATAGCGGAGGCTCGTGTGGACCATATCTTCGGCGACTCCCTGATTCCGCAGCATCCATTCGCCAATAACTTTGGACTCTCCATAGGGGGACGTGGGATTGAAGGGATGATCTTCGGTGACGAGGCCACTCGCCGCATTTCCATATACCGAAGAGGACGAGGAAAAGACGATCTTCTTCACACCGGCTGATTCCATGGCGCGCAAAAGAGACATCATCGCGGTCACATTTTGCTCATAGGTGTGCACGGGCTTCTCCACCGAGATCCCCGCAAATTTGAAACCGGCAATATGAATTACCCCGGTTATTCTCTCTTCTCGTAGCGTTTCTTCAACCGCCTCCGTGTCGAGCAAATCCGCCTCTACAAAAGGCACCGAGTCAGGGACAAAGCTTCGAACGCCGGTAACGAGGTTGTCCAAGACAACTACCGGGATTGTGGCGTTCAGTAATTCCCGAACCACATGGGAGCCGATATAGCCGGCACCGCCGGTCACTAGCCAGGTCACTCCAACAGGCTAGTGCAGACTAGGGCTCAAGCATCCTTGCCAGCGCACTGACTCTCCTGGCGGCCAGATGGGATAGTCCTGCGACAGGGTAATTCCACATCCAGGCAAATGGTCTAAGCAGGGATGGCAAGTGCCTGTTTTTCACCCTCATGGCCTCTCTCGTCGATGCTGCCCTGTCTGCGACTGTGAGCGAATCGTCATGCCAGCGGAAGCGGGATGAAACAACGGGGAGCGAAATGAAGCGTCCATAAGCTCTGAGACGAAGGAAAACATCGAGATCACCAAGCGGGTCGTCGATGCGGCCCTTGAGGCGCCGCGTCTGCTCCTCCATGCTCACCTCGAGCCAGTACTTGATGAGGATGATGCCGGAGTCGACCATCGCCTTCTCCACCTTGGGCACGCCCTCGAGGAACTTCATCACCGTCTTCTCGTCGGCGAAGCCCATGACGCGCTCGACCCCGGCGCGGTTGTACCAGCTGCGGTCGAAGATCACGATCTCGCCCGCGGCCGGCAGGTGCGGCAGGTAGCGCTGCACGTACATCTGGCTCTTCTCGCGGTCGCTGGGCGCGGGCAGCGCGATCACGCGGAAGACCCGCGGGCTCACGCGCTCCGTGATCGCCTTGATGACGCCGCCCTTTCCGGCGCCGTCGCGCCCCT
>JBJOIK010000085.1:0-4257 GCA_046047135.1 Actinomycetota bacterium | reverse complement strand
TGATAACGGGTTTGACGTTATAGCGGAAGCCGCAGACGGTGAGAAGGCGGTGGCCCTCGCCGAAGAGCTACGCCCCGACCTGGTCGTGATGGACGTCAAAATGCCATTGCTCGATGGCATTTCAGCTGCTGAGATACTCACGAAAAAGAAGATTGCTCCGGTGGTTTTGCTCACCGCCTTCTCGCAGCGCGAACTGGTCGAAAGAGCGACGGAAGCCGGCGCTCTTGCCTATGTTGTGAAGCCTTTCACGCCTAATGATTTGATTCCCGCTATCGATATTGCCCTCGGTCGTTACGCCCAAATACAGGCGTTGGAGGACGAAGTGGCGGATATGGCGGAGCGACTGGAGACGAGGAAGATTCTCGATCGAGCGAAGGGGATTCTCAACGACACCATGGGACTGACCGAACCCGAGGCGTTCAGATGGATTCAAAAGGCGTCCATGGACCGCCGGTTGTCGATGAAAGAAGTCGCTCAAACAGTCATAGATCAGCTGGCGGAAAAAGCCGATAATCCTGACATTTAGGGCTTCTCTTTGATGTAGTTGGTCATTCTCACCGTCGAGAGCCTGCGCCCCTGGTCATCTCGAATGGTGATTTGGTGTGTCGTCAACGTTCTCCCCAGAACCAGGGCCTCGCAGGTTGCCTCCACGAAGCCTTCCGTCACCGACCGCGAGTGAGTTGCATTGATTTCGATTCCGACAGCAATCTTGTCGGGACCAGCGTGAATCGCAGACGACATAGACCCCAATGACTCGGCGAGTACCACGTGCGCACCGCCGTGGAGGAGTCCGACTACTTGTCGGTTGCCCTCAACAGGCATGCGGGCTACAGACCTTTCCGCACCCAGTTCGATCAGCTCGATACCCATTTTCCGTGCGAGCTCGCCACCTTGAGTCTCCACCAGCCTTGCAATCAGGCTGGGATCCATTCCCTCAGGGAACTTAATCATGGGTTTCTCCTGCGCGAGATGAGCACTTGTAGGCTGTGGCTGTGAGTGACAAGCCTACCTTGATGGTTATTGACGGGCACTCCCTCGCGTTTCGCGCCTTCTACGCTCTGCCGGTCGATAGCTTTGTGTCACCTACCGGACAACACACCAACGCCATCCATGGCTTCATCTCGATGTTTTTGGGTCTGCTCAAGAAGGAGCAGCCCACTCATGTTGCTGTCGCTTTCGATATCTCGAGACATTCGTTTCGTACCCGCATTCACCCTGACTACAAGGCCACGAGAGGCGAAACACCGGCCGAATTTATCGGGCAGGTTCCTCTGCTTCAGGAGGCATTGCATGCCATGGGTGTGGTGACACTGACCAAGGAAGATTACGAAGCGGACGACATTTTGGCGAGTCTTGCCGCCCAAGCCAGCGACAAGGGCTTTGAGGTGTTGGTGGTTTCGGGGGATCGGGACACATTCCAGCTTGTCGATGACGCCGTCACAGTGCTGTATCCGAGTGCCAGAGGTGTGCAAGAACTCAAGCGCTATACCCCTGAAGCGGTCGAGGAGCGCTATGGCGTGCCACCACAGAAGTACCCCGATATTGCTGCTCTTGTGGGGGAGACCAGTGACAACCTTGTTGGAATTGACAAGGTGGGGGAGAAAACAGCGGTCAAATGGATCACCCACTACGGCTCGCTGGACTCGCTGCTCGAACATGCGGACGAAATCACTGGGGTAGTCGGCGAAAACCTCCGAAACCAAAAGGATCGCGCGATTCGCAATCGTCAACTCAACCACCTCCTTCGAGACCTCGATGTGGGAGTCGAACTCGACGCGCTCCGCAACGGTGACATCGATCCGCTGGCAGTTCGTGACGTCTTTGGAAAGCTGGGCTTTCGAACGCTCACCACGCGGGTACTGGCGCTCGCTGGGGAGGAGGCCGTTGGCTCTGAAAGCCCCGGTGACCCACCCGTCCCCTCACAGCAACCGGCGGAGCGCACCCTGGTCGACGAGGAACTTGCTGCGTGGTTATCTGGTCATAGCTCGTCCACTTTGGCGCTCAGCGTCAGGGTTGTGGGCGAGACCATCAGTGAAATTGGGGTGGCCTCCAGTACGGACGCTCTGCGTGTGCCATGGATTCCAGGGAGCGCTGACCACCAGCCACTCATCGACGCCCTGTTGGATGCCGCCAGGGGGTGGGTGTCATTTCACGCGAAGGAGCAGTGGAAACACCTTCACCGCCTTGGCATCAGGCCGAGGCTTGCGGGAGATCCACTCCTCGCATCATGGGTTCTGGAACCTTCAGCCAAGACTCAGAGCTTCTCTGACATGGCCCTCTCTGTTCTCGGCATTGAGGTTCCAAAGCCCGATGTGAATCAGTTGCTTCCCGATGACGTGTCCGTGCCAGTGGGGGCTGAGGCCTGGATTTCGCTCGTTCTCTGGGAGCACTACACAACCCGAGTTGACACCGGCACGACCTCAGTGTTGGGGGCGATCGAATTGCCTCTTGCGCCCATTCTTTCTGACATGGAAGAGAGGGGAATCAGCATCGACAAAGCGGGATTGCAGGCCATCAGCGCCGCCCTGCAGGCACAGGTAGATACCCATCAACAAGCAGCGTTCGCTGCAATTGGCAAAGAGGTGAACCTCGGATCACCCAAACAACTTCAGGCCATTTTGTTTGATGACCTGGGAATGCCGAAAACCCGTGCCACCAAAACGGGGTACACGACCGACGCGAAGGCTCTGCAGGAGCTGCAAAGTACGAACCCCCACCCGTTTCTCGATGCCCTTCTAAAGCACCGCGACGCGACGAAGCTGCACCAGATTGTGGAGGGGTTGATAGCCCAGGTCACCTCGGACGGGCGAATCCACACCGTGTTCGACCAAACAGGAACGAGCACAGGTCGGCTCTCCTCCTCCGAACCCAATCTTCAGAACATTCCCGTCAGAACTGAGGTCGGACACCACATCAGGGCTACTTTCGTGGCCTCCGCCGATGCAGATGGTCTTCTGACCGCCGACTATTCCCAGATTGAAATGCGCATCATGGCTCACATGTCTCAGGATGAGGGGCTCATCGAGGCCTTCGCGAAGGGGGAGGACCTTCACCGGTTCGTGGGAGCCAGGATTTTCGACGTAGCACCCGAGGATGTCACTGCGCTCATGAGGACAAAGGTCAAAGCGATGAGCTACGGGCTCGCCTACGGCCTGTCTGCCTATGGCCTGGCTCAGCAGCTAGGGATTACCCCGAGTGAGGCGAAGGATCTTATGTCTGAATACTTCCGTCGCTTCGGCAAGGTCAGGGATTACCTGCAAACCGTTGTTCAGAAAGCCAAACAAGACGGATTCACCCAAACCCTGTTTGGACGAAAGAGGCCCTTCCCTGACCTGTCGTCACCCAACCGCATCGTTCGGGAGGCTGCAGAGCGAGCTGCGCTCAACGCCCCCATCCAGGGCACCGCCGCGGACATCATCAAAATTGCGATGATCAACATAGATCGAGATATGCGCGACAAGGGCCTTGCGTCGTCGCTGGTCCTCCAGGTCCACGATGAACTCGTGTTCGACGTCAGGAACGGAGAGAGGAGCGCACTCGAGGCCATCGTGATCGAAGGGATGAGCACTGCTGCCACTCTGGACGTGCCTTTGGATGTGCAGCTGGGCTTTGGAGCTAACTGGGACGACGCGGCGCATTGAGGTTTGTGTAAACCAGAGAGCCACAGGTACACTGGGGGGTCGCCTTCCGGGGCGTCTTCCCATGCCCACCCGCTGGCAACACAGTTGCTGGCCCGAGTAGAACTGTCCCATCACCCTTTATGACAACTAAGACGACCGCTGGTCCGAAGCAAATCGCAATCAACGACATCGGCACCGCCGATGATTTCTTGGCAGAAGTCGAGAAAACACTCAAGTTTTTCAACGACGGTGACCTCATTGAAGGCACAGTCGTTAAAATCGACAGAGACGAAGTGCTCCTCGATGTTGGTTACAAAACAGAGGGCGTGATTCCCTCCCGCGAGCTGTCCATCAAACATGACATTGACCCCACCGAGGTGGTGTCCGTCGGCGACGCCATTGAGGCGCTGGTCCTGCAAAAAGAGGACAAAGAAGGGCGACTCATACTCTCCAAGAAGCGAGCCCAATACGAGAGGGCTTGGGGAGATGTCGAAAAGATTAAGGAAACTGACGGTGTCGTCACCGGAACAGTCATTGAGGTCGTCAAGGGCGGTCTGATCGTCGACATTGGGCTCCGTGGTTTCCTTCCTGCTTCTCTGATTGAACTTCGCCGTGTTCGGGATTTGAGCCCCTACCT
>JBJOIK010000084.1:0-4288 GCA_046047135.1 Actinomycetota bacterium | reverse complement strand
TTGGCCTGGGCGATGATCTGCTGCATGGACCGGTAGAGGCGCTTGGGGCCGCGTTGAAAGGTGAAGAGCAGCATTCCGACCACCATGCCCAATCCAGCCCCCACGAAGAGGCCGCCCACAATGGGCGTGATTACGTCTGTCGGACTAAAGATGACATAGGCCAGACCTGCCAGAATACCGAGCCACGAGCCACTCATTGCCGAGGACAGCGCTGCGCGCCCGTAGCCAATTTTCCCGGTGACCCTTTCGACGAGCGTGACGTCTGCTCCCACAATCGAGAGAGCTGAAGCAGGAACACCCTTGGTGACGAGGGAGTTGACCAAATCCTGAGCTTCCGGATATGCCGGAAAGGTGGCAAGAATCTGGCCGTCAGGGATGCGAAAGGCTGCATCGGATCGGCGCCCGCCCATTCGCTGTGTCTGGCTCACCCCACCATTCTCACACTCCACAGGCTTAGGCTTGACACCACAGGTTCGGGAGGGTTGTCGTGGCGCCAAGTGTCGAGACCGTGATGACAGCTCTGTCACAGGTGATTGACCCAGAGCTTCGAGCCCCCATTACAGACCTAGACATGGTCGGCTCAGTCGAGGTTTCTGACTCAGAAATTCGTGTGAGCATCCAGCTCACCATCATCGGATGCCCTGCCGCGGAAGCCATTGAAAGAGATGTCCTTGCGCGCCTTGAGTCCATCGCTGAGGGCTCAAGGGTGTCCCTCACGATGGGGACTATGGATGCCACTACCCGTGCGGCCCTTGTCACTCGCCTGCGCTCTAGCAAGAAAACACACCGCGCTTTTGGTCCAGATTCGTTGACGAGGATAGTGGCAGTCACTAGCGGTAAAGGCGGGGTCGGAAAATCTTCCCTCACGGTCAACCTGGCAGCATCCACAGCCCAGCAGGGTTTTCGCGTCGGCATCATTGATGCGGACGTGTTTGGTTTCTCCATTCCCGGATTGTTGGGACTTAACGGGGTGACCCCCACCCGCATCGACGACTTGATGCTCCCGCCCGTCGCTTTCGACATGAAAGTGCTCTCAATTGGCATGTTTCTGGAGACTGACCAAGCAGTCGCCTGGCGCGGGCCACTACTCCATCGGACTCTGGAGCAATTTCTCACCGAAGCGTATTTTGGGGACCTCGATTTTCTTTTCCTTGATTTACCACCGGGGACGGGTGATATCGCCATCTCAGTGGGACAACTACTCCCTCACTCAGAAATTGTGGTCATTACGACGCCTCAAAAATCTGCTGCAGACGTTGCCTGGCGATCGGGTGATGTTGCGAAGCAAACCGGCCAGAGGGTTCTCGGCGTCATCGAAAACATGTCCTCCACCACACTCCCCGACGGGACGTATGTCGACTTGTTCGGGAGCGGAGGCGGCGAGGAAACATCGTCTCGGCTAGGAGCGCCTCTATTGGGAACAGTGCCGCTGTCGCCACGGCTTCGACAAGCCGGAGATGATGGTGTTCCCCTCGTCATCAGCGACCCCGGGGACCCAGCGGCGACCGCCATCCACGCGATAGCCCACACAGTGATTCACTCTGGCGCCTCACTGGCGGGGAAAAAGCTCCCGTTGGCTTAGGAGGCGTCGGAATCGAAAGGTGCCGGGGTTCCTTTTCTCAGGCGCTTTCGCTTCTGATACGCCGATTCCATGACCACTGTCGCGGGCGCTTGATTCGCTGCCGGAGGGCTCTCTGCGAGAGCTTCTCGAATAATTCGTCTCGGGTCATATTGCCTCGGGTCGAGCTTTTTCCAATCCATATCGTCAAAATCTGGACCGAGTTCGTCCCTCATACGATCTTTGGCGCCCGAGGCCATGTCACGAAGCTGTCTGACCAACCGACCAAACTGTGCCGAATAGGCTGGAAGGCGGTCTGGGCCGATCAAAAAGAGCGCGATCACTCCGATAATCAGCAATTTCTCAATGGTGAGACCGAAAGACACCCCTTCAGAATAACCGCAAGACCTCAGAGGGCGCCCTAGGCTTCTTCACAACGAGAAAGGGATATGGCAGCAATGTCAGATAAAGAACTCAGCTGGCGCTTTGTGGAGGAGCGCGTTGAGGAAGATGTCGACATTGAGCGAGCCAGAAAAGCTTCCCTCGAACACGGTGTCGACCCCATCACGGCTAGCGCAGGCCAATACATTGCCACCATCGCCACCTCGCTTGATGCGAGAAATATCATCGAGGTAGGAACAGGGCTCGGTGTGGGGACTCTGTGGCTCGCTCAAGCATGCCCAGACGCGTTTATCACGTCCATCGATTCGGAACTTGACCATCACGTCACGGTGCGGGAAATCCTGAACCAGTCCGACATCCCGAGCTCGAAAGTTCGGCTCATTACGGAGAAAGCTCTCGACGTCCTCCCAAAAATGAACGAAGCAAGCTATGACCTAGTGGTCATTGACGCAGACTTCCAGAACGTCCAGGCGTACGTTGATCACGGACTCACGCTCGTTCGGCCCCGTGGAAGCGTCATCGTCGTGGGGGTGTTAGGAGATGATCTAGTCGCAGATCCCGCCAAGCGAGACGACAAGACGTCGGCCTATCGGTGGTTGCTCAAAGCTCTTGAAGACCGTGAGGACGTAGTCCACACCCTTAGTTTGATTGGGGACGGACTGGTTCATATCGTCCGCCTCCCTCAGGGAAACTAGCCTCCCAGGGCCCCTGCGAGTTGGTCGTGAAGTTCCCTAGCTTCTTCATCATTCACGGACACCACGAGGCGACCGCCACCTTCTAAAGGAACTTTGACGATGATGAGACGGCCTTCTTTGACAGCCTCCATGGGTCCATCACCGGTTCTGGGCTTCATTGCTGCCATGACAGGATTCTCCTCATAGATTGGCGCTCAAGCCTCTAGTATCCCAAAGAATCGGGGACAAAGAAAATCGATTTAGGCTTTATGTGGACTCAGCCAGGCTTTCATGCCCTGGTAGACCGCGCGAATCTGGTCAACAGCAACGTGTTCGTCGTCTGAATGGGCAAGTGCTGGGTCCCCGGGTCCATAGTTCACCGCCGGAATGCCCCATTGACCAAATCGAGCCACATCAGTCCACCCAAACTTCGGTGCAACTTCAACACCGAGAGTTGCCACAAATTCCTGAACCACGGGCTGAGTAAGGCCAGGTCTCGCCCCGGGCGCTTGGTCCACAAGCGCGACCTCAAAGCCTTCAAACACTGACTTCACGTGGTCGAGGGCCATCTCTACGGTCTTGCTGGGGGCAAATCTGTAGTTGACAGTTACCACACACGAATCGGGGATGACGTTGCCAGCGACGCCCCCCAATATTCCGACAGCATTCAGGCCTTCACGGTACGTGAGGCCTTCAACGTCCACTTGCTCAGCCGAGTATTCAGCAAGTCTTCGAAGAATTTCTGCCGCTTCATGAATTGCGTTAGTGCCCATCCACGATCTAGCGGAATGAGCTTGCTTACCGGTTGACCGCACCTCCACCCGGAGGGTGCCGTTACATCCGCCTTCGATAAAGCCACGACTCGGCTCTCCGACAATCGCGAAATCCCCCACGACCCAATCCGGGTGGGCGGACCCAAATAGTCCCAAACCATTCTTGTCGCTCTCGACCTCTTCGTTGTCATAAAAAATCCAGGTGACATCGACGGCGGGATCAGGTACTTCGAGGGCTAGTTTCAGAGCAACTGCGATGCCCGATTTCATATCAACGGAGCCCCTCCCAAAGAGGAGTCCTGATTCAAGTCTGGCTCGCTCGTTCCCGTGCGCAGGGACGGTGTCCAGGTGCCCCGCCCACACCACCCGAAAGTCTCGACCGAGAGTGGTCCTCGCCGCCACGGTGTTTCCGTAGCGCACAACTTCCACATGTGACGAAGAAGTGAGAATTTTCTCAATCGCATCAGCGAGTGTTTCTTCGCCACCGGAGACACTGGGGATGTCGATGAGCGCTGCGGCAAGCTCCTCAATGGGCAAGGCCACCTGACCAATTTCGAGAGCGCCCGACATGCGCTCAAGTGTATCGAGACTTAATTCTGAGGGATCAGCTCCGGATTTTCAAAATAAAAGACACCCCTCTTTAGATAAACTTTCTTCAAACGGAAACCCTGGTCGGTAAGCAGAGTGACACACTCGGGGGCTGTGGATTTGCCTTCACGTTCTTCTCCTGCATCAACGGTGATTCTCTCGACCCGGGGAAGAATGGAACGGGCTCCTGCGAGTACCTCTGGTTCATATCCTTCAGCTTCGATCTTGAGGAGGTCGATTGGGCCGGTCGGGAAAAGACGATTGGCTACATCGCTCAAAGTAGATACTTTCAC
>JBJOIK010000083.1:0-4289 GCA_046047135.1 Actinomycetota bacterium | reverse complement strand
GCGCTCAGGCAAGACCTCCTAGAGTGGTGGTATGGCTGTCCTTGAGCGCATTGAGTCTCCCCGTGATCTGAGAAACCTCAGCCCGGCTGAGTTGGGAGAGCTCGCGTCCGAGATTCGGTCGTTCCTCGTCGAGGAGGTTTCGAGGACCGGCGGTCACTTAGGGCCAAACCTGGGTGTGGTGGAACTCACCATCGCCCTCCACCGAGTTTTCGACTCTCCCGCAGACCCCATCATTTGGGATACCGGACACCAGTCTTATGTCCACAAGATTTTGACGGGAAGAAAAGATTTCAGCTTGCTCCGCCAGAAAGGCGGCCTCGCGGGCTATCCGCAACGCTCTGAATCAGAGCACGACATCGTCGAGAGCTCCCACGCATCGAGCTCCCTGAGTTGGGCGGAGGGGATTTCACGGGCATTTCACCTCACGGGCGAACGCGATCGCTACGTTGTGGCTGTCGTGGGCGACGGGTCCCTGACCGGTGGCATGACGTGGGAGGCGCTCAACAACATCTCCCACGACAATGATCGGAACCTCATCATCGTGGTCAATGACAACGGTCGCTCCTACGCACCCACGATCGGAGGCATGGCCAGGTTCCTCTCGAATGTGAGAGCGAGAAGGTCATACAGGGCCTTCAAATCGGGGACCGAAAAATTCTTTGGATTGTTTGGTGCTCCCGGTAAAGCGCTGTATCGGGGTCTGAGGGGTGGAACCCGGGGATTCCTCGCACGTTTTGCGAACAACGAGGACCTGTATTCGAACCTCGACATCAAGTATCTGGGGCCCATAGATGGCCACAACCTTGACGACATGGAGAGGGCACTTCACCAAGCAAAACAGCGGAAGGCCCCTGTGATCGTTCACGTCATTACGGAAAAAGGGCGAGGGTATGCGCCCGCGCGTAACGATGAAGCCGATCAATTCCACGCGGTGGGACAGATTGATCCAGTTACCGGTGAAGCTATGGAGTCATCCGACGCGCCATCATGGACTGGCGTGTTCGCCGATGAAATGGTCGCGATCGCACACATTGAGCCCCGGGTGGTCGGCATCACCGCAGCCATGTTGAGGCCTACTGGATTGCACAGAATGGCCGCCCAGTTTCCGAATCGAGTCTTGGACGTGGGAATTGCAGAGCAACACGCGGTAGCGAGTGCTGCTGGCCTCGCATACGGGGGTTTGCACCCCGTAGTTGCTGTCTATGCCACCTTCATGAATCGCGCATTCGACCAAGTGCTCATGGATGTCGCGCTCCACAAGGCCGGAGTGACCTTTGTGCTCGACCGTGCGGGGGTTACTGGACCGGATGGTCCCAGCCATCACGGAATGTGGGATCTCTCCATCTTGCAAGTGGTTCCTCACATCCGCATTGCTGCCCCCAGAGACGCTAAGAGGTTGCGAGAAGAATTACGCGAGGCGGTGGCGATTGACGATGCTCCCACGGTGGTGAGGTTCCCGAAAGGTTCTGTTTCACCCGAGCTGGAGGCAATCCGGAGGACACCTGACGGCGTGGATGTGCTTGCGGAGGCTGCACACAAAGATGTCCTGCTCGTTGCGGTCGGGCCCATGGCGCATGTGGCACTCGAAGTTCGAGACAGGCTTGCGGATCAGGGCATCGGTGCCACCGTTGTCGACCCACGGTGGGTTGTCCCGGTCGCCCCGAGCATCATTGACCTAGCCAGAGACCACCGCATCGTTGCCAGCATCGAAGACGGTGTTCGGGTGGGCGGCGTTGGAACCAGGATTCGCCAGGAGTTGCGCGCAGCGGGTGTCGATACAGCGGTCGATGAGATTGGTTTACCCGATGAATTCCTCGATCATGCGTCGAGGGGAGAAATCCTGGCCGAAACGGGACTAACGTCTCAGCAGATTGCTCGAAACCTGGTCGCCCAGGTTCTCGGCATGAAGGTTCCGGTCGCGAGGCCTTTGCCAGATGAGTCAGCCTCGTCTCGCATGCAGACGGAATCTGAAACCCAGGCTTAGCTCACACCCTTGATGGGTGGGGTATGGAACGTCTTCCCCCGCGCTTTCTCACTCGCCCCCACACGGTCTAGGAACGGGGTGAGCCCGCCCATGTGAAATGGCCAACCAGCCCCCAAAATCATGGCCACATCAATGTCTTCGGGACTCTCCACGACGCCCTCTTCGAGCATCCTCCAGACCTCGTCTGCGAGTCCGTCATAGACCCTGGCACGGAGCTCATCAGCGCCAAGGCCGGGTCCTTTTCCGACAAGACTCAACGCTTCGGCCGATACTCCTGTGATCTTCTTCTTGCCATCTCGGTCATAAATCTTGCCGTGTTGGGCAAGTTTCCTGAGTGCTTCACTTTCGAAGAAACGATCCGGGAAAGCTGTGTGATGGGTATCGAGGACATGGGCACCCACTTGGAGTCCCACGAGCTCCAGGAGCTCAAAAGGCCCCATGGGGAGCCCCAAGGGTTCCACCGAGCGGTCCACGACCTCGTATGACGCACCCTGCTCGATGGCGTGCATGGCTTCTCCGAGGAGCTTTGCTAACAAGCGGTTCACCACAAACCCTGTGGTATCTGCAGTCACAATGGCAGTTTTTTTGAGCTTGTTCACCAGCGAGACTCCAGTAGCAACGGAAGAATCTGACGAGTGTTGTGCCCTGACCACCTCAACAAGTGGCATCACCGCGACCGGGTTGAAGAAGTGAATACCGACCATTCTCTCGGGCCTCTTCAGAACTGTCGCAATGTCGCCTATGGATAGTGATGACGTATTGGAGGCGAGAATACAGTCAGGAGAGACGTGCTTTTCTAGCTCGGTGAACACGTCCCGCTTGACTCCAATCTCTTCAAAGACTGCTTCGATGACCATGTCACAATCACGGAAATCAGCCATTGAGGTCGTTCCATGGCCCAAACCGCGCAGTTTATTGGCGATGTCGGGGTGAATTCTTCCTTTGCTGAGGAGCCCCTGAATCTCTAACTCCATCCACTGGAGGGCGTCGTCGACGCGCTCCTGAGACAGGTCACTGATTACCACCGGAACCTCGAGGCGTCTCATGATCTGAAAAGCGAATTGCCTCGCCATGAGCCCTGCCCCCACGACACCAACCTTCGTGATGGGTTGCGCGAGTTGTTTATCTGGAGCCCCTGGAGTGTTCTTCGCCCGTTTTTGGGTCAGCATGAACGCATACACACTTGCGCGGAACTGGTCTCCTGCGATCAACTCAGCAAGAACGTCGTCTTCGGCCGCAAATCCTTGGGCCTTGGTCGAGGATTTCGCTCCGGCAAGCAGGTCAAGAGCTGCAAAGGGGGAGAGGGCGACGCTCCCAATCTTCTCGCGAAGCATTTTCCGGGCTGTGTTCACAGCGATCGGCCACACCGTTGTGCGCTCGAGGACTCCTGGTTGGTGTGGCCTCTTGACTGAGAGGCTCCCCGAGACAACGCGGTCTGCGAAGTTAAGGGACTCCTCGAGAAAACGAGCGGCAGGGAAGAGCGCATCGGCAATTCCAAGTTCGAGGGCTTGCTGAGGTGTGAGCGTCCGATTCATCTTCAGCGGGTTCTCGACCATCACGGTGAGAGCATTCTTGATGCCGATCAGGTTAGGTAGCAACCATGCGCCTCCCCACCCGGGAATCAGTCCAAGGAACACCTCAGGGAGGGCGAGCGCCGCAGCGCTGGAAGATACCGTCCGATAATCCGCGTTGAGCGCAATCTCCAGGCCGCCCCCGAGGGCCAGTCCATTGATGAAGCAAAACGAGGGGACACCCATTTCTCCCAGGAGGCCAAGGGTCTGGTGGCCAAGTTTGACCATCAAAACTCCTGTTTCTTTGTCAGGGATGTCACCCACCTTGGATAGGTCGGCTCCGGCGGCGAGGATGAAGGGGCTGCCGGTCATGGCCACGGCCCCAATCTCCCCGGCAGCGGCCTTTTCCTGAAGCATCACGAGGGTGTCTCGGAGTTCGACCAAGCCGTGGGGGCCGAGTGTGTTGGGTCTGGTGTGGTCTTTGCCGTTATCCAAGGTGACAAGAGCGAGGCTCTTACGGGAGGCGCTCAGTGGCACATACCGGACATAGCTGTGCGTGACGACCTCATCAGTGGAGTGCTCCAGCAGGGCCGTGACATCTAAGTCCCTGTACTGGGCGATCGCGCTCTTACTCATCGCTTCGTCCCTGCGTAGTGGGGGTTCTCCCAAATCACACTTCCGCCCTGACCGAGCCCCACACACATCGCGGTCAGGCCGTAACGAACTTCTGGGTGCGCTTCGAATTGTCTAGCAAGTTGAATCATGAGCCGAACACCTGACGCCGCGAGTGGGTG
>JBJOIK010000082.1:0-4325 GCA_046047135.1 Actinomycetota bacterium | reverse complement strand
GCTGGTCGATGCCGAAGGTCACCTCAAAGGTCTCATCACAGTTAAGGACTTTGATAAGAGCGAGAAATACCCGCACGCCACTAAAGACTCTGAGGGGCGCTTGCGTGTGGGCGCGGCCATTGGTTTCTTCGGTGACGCCTGGGATCGGGCCGGAGCCCTTCTCGATGCCGGAGTCGATGTTCTTGTGGTCGACACCGCAAACGGAGACTCCAAAGGCGTTTTAGACATCATTTCGAAAATCAAAAAGGACAAAGCTTTCGCCGGTGTCGATGTCATCGGCGGAAATATCGCCACAAAAGCCGGTGCTCAAGCGATAATCGATGCCGGTGCCGATGCTGTGAAGGTGGGTGTCGGGCCTGGCTCCATTTGCACGACACGCGTTGTCGCAGGGGTCGGGGTTCCCCAAATCACGGCTGTGTATGAGGCATCACTGGCTGCAGGGCCCGCAGGGGTTCCGCTCATCGCAGATGGAGGCCTCCAGTATTCGGGCGACATCGCGAAGGCTCTGGTGGCTGGAGCCCACACCGTCATGTTGGGCTCGCTGTTGGCAGGAACAGACGAGAGCCCGGGCGATCTGGTTTTTGTGAACGGAAAGCAATTCAAGAACTATCGCGGAATGGGGTCGCTCGGGGCGCTCCAAACCCGAGGTAAGAAGACCTCCTACTCCAGGGACCGCTATTTCCAGGCCGATGTCCCGAGCGATGAGCAGCTCATCGCAGAGGGTATTGAAGGACAGGTGCCCTACCGGGGACCCCTCTCCTCGGTGGTGTATCAACTGCTCGGCGGACTTCGACAATCCATGTTTTACACCGGAGCGGCGACCATTGAGGAGTTGAAAGCTAAAGGTAAATTCGTTCGGATTACCGCGGCAGGGTTGAAAGAGTCTCACCCTCATGACATCCAGATGGTTGTCGAGGCCCCCAACTACAGGCGCTAGAGCGCGGGTAGGGTAGAGCACGTGAATGACGTCGAAATTGGCTTAACCAAGCGCGCCATCAGGGGGTACTCCTTTGATGATGTTGCGGTCGTGCCCTCGAGGCGTACGCGTGACCCTGAAGATGTCTCGGTGTCATGGACCATTGACGCGTTTACATTTGGAATTCCTGTCATTGCCGCACCCATGGATTCAGTCATGTCCCCGGCCACCGCGATTGCGCTGGGCAAACTCGGTGGGCTTGGCGTTTTGAACCTCGAGGGTCTGTGGACCAGATATGAGGACCCCACTCCTTTGTTTGCTGAAATTGCATCGCTGTCCGAGGAGGGTGCGACGGCAGGCCTGCAGCGAATCTATGCGGAACCCATCAAAGAGGAGCTCATTCAGCAGCGACTCCAGGAAATCCGTGCTGCCGGAGTTCCTGTTGCGGGGGCGCTGTCTCCTCAGCGCACGCAAGAATTTTCCAGCACCGTGCTGAAGGCAGGTGTAGACCTCTTCGTGATCAGGGGCACCACGGTCAGTGCGGAGCACGTGTCTCAAAACCGAGAACCCCTGAATTTGAAGCAATTCATTTATGAGCTCGATGTTCCCGTGATTGTGGGCGGTGCGGCGACTTACACCGCGGCTCTTCACCTCATGCGAACGGGAGCTGCCGGTGTTCTCGTGGGCTTTGGAGGGGGAGCTGCCTCTAGCACCAGGGCTGCCTTGGGAATCAATGCTCCGATGGCTACCGCGATTTCTGATGTGGCGAGCGCGAGGCGTGACTACCTCGATGAATCTGGTGGTCGCTATGTTCACGTCATCGCTGATGGCGGCTTGGGACGAAGCGGCGACATCGTTGCCGCTGTCGCAACCGGAGCGGATGCGGTGATGCTGGGTTCGACGCTGGCCCGCTCCAGTGAGGCTCCCGGCCAGGGTTGGCATTGGGGTCCAGAGGCTCACCACCCCACTTTGCCTCGCGGTTATCGGGTCCACGTTGGACAGGATGGAACCCTGGAGGAGGTCCTCCTAGGTCCTGCCCACTCTGCCGATGGCAGAACAAACCTAGTGGGTGCTCTGCGGCATTCCATGGCGACGTGTGGGTATTCAGATCTCAAGGAATTTCAGCGCGTCGACGTCATCGTTCAACGGTAGTTTTCGGTTCTCACCCAGCGGGGCGCTCTAGCCTGGGGTTGTCGAGGGGAGCAGCTGTGTGGCGGGTAGCGAGGCGTCCAAAATGGATTGCAGCACTGTTCCTCGCCCTTCTTGCGGCAGCAGTGTTTGCGGGGCTTGCTCAGTGGCAGCTGCAAAGAAGTATTGAACAAGCGAGAGTAATCGAGCGGGACACCGAAACGGTGGTGCCGCTGGAGACCCTGGCAGAGCCACACAGTGTTGTGACGAGTGACGCTTCCGGGCGGATGGTGTCGGTGGACTGCGTTTTTATTGACGGGGACGATGTGGTGCTCACCAATCGTCGTTCTCTGTCTGGCACTGGCTGGTGGTTGGTGCGCCACTGTGTGACAGACGCCGGTAATTCACTCGCTGTGGCAATCGGATGGTCCCCACAGAGTATTGAGGCAAACACCCTCATGGCTGGTCCGGTGTCTCTGGTCGGGCGCTATGTGCCCACGGAATCTCCGCAGCAGTCAGATTTTCGCAGTGGGACCCTCACCGCATTGGCGGTCCCGGAGTTACTGAACCTGTGGGCCGAGCCAGGTCCCGTCTACGGGGGATACCTGGTAGCCGAGGAAGCCCCTGAGGGTTTGCTCGCAATCGGAACAGAGCCTCCTCCGACGGAGGCAGAGCTCAATTGGTTGAACCTTTTTTACGCTGCCGAATGGGTCGTTTTTGGCTTATTCGCTGTGTACCTGTGGTACCGATTGGTGAAAGATGAATGGGAGAGGGAAGCCGAAGCGGCTACTACCCCCGCCCCCTAAACTTGTGACATGACCCAGGCCTCCCCTTCCTCGCGCGCTGCCGTCCCGGATCGGTTGCAGGCAGCCCTGACGTGGTATCGCATTGCTGCCTGGGTGACCGGAATTTTGCTGGTGTTGGTGACGGCGGAAGTTATCGCGAAATACGGTTATGGCGCCGAACTGGAAATGTTCGGGGAGGGTGGTTTCCTCGCACTCGTCCCCGATGGCACCGTCCAAGCTTTCAACCTGTCATCCGGAATTTTGATTGCGCATGGCTGGTTTTATGTCATCTACCTGTTCACCTGTTTTCGGGTCTGGTCACTTCTGCGCTGGCCGTTCTGGAGGTTCCTCTGGTTGGCCTCTGGAGGTCTTGTTCCTCTCCTGTCGTTCGTCATCGAGCACTACGCCACGAAGACGGTGCGAGGCATCCTGCGTGAGATGAGAGGCGACGCGTGAGCGATCCTCGCCCGGTCATCGTGGTGGATTTTGGTGCGCAATATGCGCAGCTCATTGCTCGTCGCGTTCGAGAAGCGGGCGTCTATTCCGAAATCATGTCTCACCACGCTTCTGCCGAGGAAATCAAGGCCAAGAATCCGGTCGCGCTCGTCTTGAGCGGAGGTCCTGCCAGTGTCTATGAAGAGGGTTCGCCCCGACTCCAACCGGGAATCCTCGAACTCGGTGTGCCAGTCATGGGAATCTGTTATGGCTTACAGGTCATGGCCCAGGAGCTCGGCGGAAAGGTGGGAAAAACCGGACTTCGCGAATACGGTGCAACAACCGCAGCGGTCAAGCCGGATGCATCCCCGTTGTTCAAGGGTCAGCCAGAGCGCCAAACCACGTGGATGTCGCACGGCGACCAGGTCCAGGAAGCGCCTCCTGGTTTTGAGGTGTTGGCGTCAACCTCTGCCACAGACGTGGCTGCCTTTGGGTCTCTTGAGCGCAAAATGTTTGGAGTTCAGTGGCATCCCGAAGTGAAGCATTCCGATTGTGGTCAAGCTGTGTTGGAAAGCTTCTTGCACGATATCGCTGGGCTTTCCAGGGACTGGACCAGCGGCAACGTTATCCAAGCCCAGGTTGAGGCCATCAGAGATCAGGTGGGCACCGGGAGAGTCATCTGTGGCCTCTCTGGCGGTGTCGATTCCGCCGTGGCGGCGGCACTCGTCCATGAAGCCATCGGCGACCAACTGGTGTGTGTCTTTGTGGATCACGGGCTCCTCCGACAGGGTGAGCGCGAGCAGGTCGAGAAAGATTTTGTGGCTGCGACTGGAGTTCGGCTCGTCACCGTTGACGCCGAGGATCAATTTCTTCAGGCGCTTGCGGGGGTAAGCGACCCGGAAACCAAACGCAAGATTATTGGTCGCGAATTCATTCGGTCTTTTGAGCAGGCCGCAGCTGACATCACAGCGGAGGCTCGTGAGTCTGGTGAGGAAGTTCGCTTCCTCGTTCAGGGAACGCTGTATCCCGACGTCGTCGAAAGCGGTGGCGGTTCGGGGACC
>JBJOIK010000081.1:0-4343 GCA_046047135.1 Actinomycetota bacterium | reverse complement strand
TGATGACAAACTCGCCAAGGCGTTATTGGCGGGAGAAATTCATGACGGCGACACCGTGAAAGTCGACCTCGCAGAGGACAAAGAGGGTTTGATAGTGGAGAGATTTACTCTGGAATAGATTCCGACGTGAGAGCGTTATTCCCCGTGAGACCCCGGCTGAAAGGATCCCATGAGCCATACCCACGATCCCCACGATTTTGAGCTGACACCTGCGCTGGAGAAACGCTGGAGCCCGCGGGCATTCTCAAAAACTGAAGTGCTCGATTCGACACAAGTAGGACCTCTTTTTGAGGCAGCCAGGTGGTCACCCTCGTCGGGCAATTCGCAACCCTGGTCCTTTGTGGTGGGATTCCGGGGTGACAGTGTTTTCAACACCATCGTGGCGTCGATGGCCGAGGGGAATCAGGTGTGGGCTCAACACGCTGCCGTTGCGGTAGCCAATATCGCCACTCTGGTTGACTCTGAGGGCAAACCACAATCCCACGCCATCTATGACTTAGGCCAGGCTGTGGCTCATTTCAGTACACAAGCAACTGCGAATGGTTTGATGGTCCATCAGATGAGCGGATTTGATGCTCAGGCATTGGGCCGGGATTTGGAACTCGATTCATCGAAGAGAGTTGTCACCCTCATGGTGGTCGGATCACTCGGTGATGCATCCGAGTTACCGGACAAACTTCGTGAACGCGAAGAGAAGCCTCGTGTCCGCAAGCCCCTCTCGGACATTGTTGGCGGAAGCGCAGATTACGCCTGAAGTTCAGACAAAATCGTGTGAACGAAAGACTCGACGTCATCCTCCGTAGTGTCAAACGAGCACATCCAGCGCACTTCCCCTTTGGCGCGATCCCAGTCATAGAAGCGGAATTTGCTGCGAATGCGATCGGCGGCGTCCTGGGGTAGCACCGCGAAAACACCATTGGCCTGGGTGGGAGCACTAAAGCTCAGATTTTTCACCAGGCCCTCTTCGATTGCGGTATCGAGGGATTGGCGAAGTCGTGTGGCCATCTGGTTTGCATGGCGTGCCGAATTAAGGCCTAGGTCGTTGTCGAAGAGGGCCAACAATTGGGCACTGGTGAAGCGCATCTTGCTCGAGAGTTGCATACTCAGCTTTCGGAGGTAGGTAAGCCCCTCCACCGCTTCCGGATTGAGCACCACAATCGCTTCAGCACCGAGAAGTCCATTCTTTGTTCCGCCGAGACTGAGCACGTCCACCCCGACATCAGTGGTGAAGGCGGCAAAAGGCAAAGAAAGGCTTGCCGCGGCGTTCCAGATGCGGGCACCATCCATATGCAGGAGCATCCCGTGATCGTGGGCATAGTCGGCAATGCTTCGAATCTCATCGGGGGTGTATACGGTTCCCAGTTCTGAACTTTGCGTAATCGAGACCACAGCGGGCTGGGCCCGATGTTCGTCGCCGAAGCCAAAAGCTTCGGTCGCAATATCCTCCGGCGTGATCTTTCCTTGAGTGTGCGCAACGGTGAACAGCTTCAGACCTGACACCCGCTCAGGAGCTCCTCCTTCGTCAGTGTGTATGTGGGCGAGAGAACTACAAATGACAGCGCCCCACCTGGGCATCATCGAGGTGAGGGCAACGACGTTGGCGCCCGTGCCGTTGAAGACGGGAAATACTTCTGCTTGGCGGCCAAAATGCTGACGAACCACCTCAGCGAGTTTCTGGGTGTAGTCATCTTCGCCATAGGCCACCTGGTGACCCTCGTTGGCATCAGCTAGTGCGCTCAAGACAGCAGGATGAACTCCCGCATAGTTGTCGCTGGCAAATCCTCGCCAGGAAGAGTCATGAAGTCTCACGGGACCATCCTGACAGTTGAATCAGATGCTTGCACGCAGGCCCATGATGCCTGCAGTGGAGGCAATGGTGGGGGCCAGTTTCTTGTGTAGCGCCTCATAAAACATCGAGAGCGGGAACTCATCGTCGAGAACATGATCGGTGATGTCGCCAGGAGTTCCTTCCAGCGGAAGATCCTTCGCGAGGAAATGTGACGCGGGGTGAGGAGCCAAGACGCGTGAAATGAGGTCGTGCGCGGCGAGCCAATGAACGATTTTTGGTCTGTCAATACTCTTCCAATAGAGGTCGTTAATGTCATCGGAGAGGGACATAACGACATCGGGCAGCTCGTCCCAGTCAATCGTCAATTGGGTGTCTGTCCAATGCAGGACGCGGTGCTGATGGAGCCATGCAAAAAGAAGTTGGCCGGCCACGCTGTCATAGTTGCGCACTCGGTTTCCGGTGAGCGGGAAACGGAAAATCCGATCAAATACGACTGCGAATACGACCAGCTTCGCGTGATGCTTGGTGGTCGGTTCGGTGTCCTTTCCTCGCATCAGGCGCACCGCCTCGCGAACAGCAGTGAGATCGCATCGAAGCTCTTCGAGACCGTAGAGATAGAAGGGCATGCGCTGCTTAATCATGAAGGGGTCGAAGGGTAGGTCTCCCCTCATGTGGGTGCGATCGTGAATGAGGTCCCACATCACAAAGGTCTTCTCTGCCACATCCTGGTCTTCCAGCAAAGCCTGAGCTTCGGCGGGGACATAGAGCTTCGTTACGTCGACGGCGTGCCTTACGACCGCACGGAACCGTGCGGCCTCTCGATCGGCGAAGATTCCACCCCAGGTGAAAGTGGGTAATGCCGCGGGGGTTCCCTCGGGCGCTCCCGCAGGCGTGCGAGGAGTGACCGCCACTGACTCAGGGAAAAGCACCGCGGAGTTGGTGGCGTATCCGGGTGTGAAGTCGAGGAAGCGGAGGGGGACGAACATGGCGTTGCTGTAGTCCGAGGACTCTAAGTCGCCGATAAATTCCGGCCAGATTGTCTGGCAGAGCACGGCCTCAAAGAAACGGTTAGACGACCCATTTTGGGTGTACATGGGGAAGACCACCATGTGAACGGTTCCATCAACCCTCGTCTTCTCAGGGTGAAATAAGGAAAGGGAGTCAAAGAAATCGGGAACGGCGAACCCGCCCTGCTTCCATTTCTCGCAATCATCTACAAGCGCTCGCAGATAGTCCTCGTCATGGGGAAACAAGGCAACGAGGTCTGTAATGGCGGCTGTGAGAGAGGAGATTGCCTCTGTTGCAGCGCGATGATTCTGCACATCCACAACGCTCCCGTCTTTGTCTTGAACGGACTGAAGCGAGACACACGCGCTCTTGATGGCGAGCCAGTAAGAAGACGTCACGATTCTGTGTTCATTGGTGACATCCAGTGTGCTTGACATGACCCCTCGCTTTCTTTGGTGGTCAGTGTAGAGCGGGGTTTCGGTGCGCATGGGTGCTTTGTGCGCCATCATGGTGCGTGTTTTCGGGTCATGACGCAATTTTCTTGCGTGTATCCGAGCGAGCGTCGGATAGGTAAGACTTAGTGCTCGTGACAGAAGTGTTTCTCGGGTTTGGCATCATCACAGTGGTGGTGTCCATTGGTTTCAGCGTAGGCCGGTTGGGAATTCTCGGGCCTCATGCACTGGAAGTTCTGACCAAGGCCTCTTTCTTTGTTTTCTCTCCAGCACTGCTGTTCATCGTTTTAGGAGATGCGGACATTCGCGTTCTGTTCTCAGACCTGTTTCCTGTGTCGGCGCTCGCCGCGCTTGCCGCGCTCGTGATGTATCTCGTGATCGCGTTGGCGGTGAAGGTGAGGGGATGGGGGAGGCTTACGGTGGGAGGCCTCGCCGCCTCATACGTGAACTCCAACAACATCGGACTTCCGCTGGCTGCTTACATCCTGGGGGACCCGGCGCTCGCAGCGCCGGTCCTACTCCTCCAGTTGGTCATCATGTCTCCCGTCGCGCTCACCATTCTTGATATCACCCATTCAGGTTCAGCGTCGTGGCGACGGATTGTGTCTGGCCCCGTGCGAAACCCGCTAATTATTAGCTCAATCCTGGGGGTGCTGGTGTCAGCTCTCGATGTGACCCTTCCCTCGATTGTGCATGAGCCTCTCGAACTTGTGGGAGCAGCTGCCGTTCCCACTCTTCTTTTTGCTTTAGGCCTGTCGCTGTCTGCTGACCGTCTGCTCGAAGCCCGAGATTTCCGGAAAGAAATCGGCATAGCCGCGGTGATCAAGCTGGTTGCTATGCCCTTGGCAGCATGGATCCTGGGAGTCTACGTGTTCGATCTAGGGCAACAGGCCCTTTTCACCGTTGTTATTTTGGCTGCACTTCCGAGTGCTCAGAACGTATTCACGTATTCCCAGCGCTACGGCATCGCAACACCACTGGGTCGAGACTCGGTGGTGGTCACGACAGTGTTGTCCCTGCCAGTCTTAGTGGGTCTCGCTGTGTTGTTGGCTCCTGTTTAGAAGACCATAGGACGGTCGAAGTCGTCATCACTG
>JBJOIK010000080.1:0-4360 GCA_046047135.1 Actinomycetota bacterium | reverse complement strand
CCTTCGTCGAGTTCTTCGTCCTCGTCGTCGCCCTCCTCGTGAACGGTGGCAGAAATTGCGGACGCGACCACGAAGGCCTGGCGACCAGCGTTCACTTCCTCTGCAAGCCTGGACCACACCCTCGAATACCACGACGGGTGGTCTGCAAGCGCCACCACGTGAGTAGCAATGGGTGATCGGCCACCGGGCAAAACCCTGATGGTGGAGACGTCCAAATCACCAAAGACGGTCATGGCCACGGTTCTAGGAATCGGTGTCGCAGTAAGGACAAGAACGTGTGGGTGCGAACCTTTGTGACGCAAAGTATCCCTTTGATCCACCCCAAAACGATGCTGTTCGTCGATCACAACCAAGCCCAGATCGGCGAACTGGACTCTGTCTTCTAACAGCGCGTGCGTTCCGACTACCAACAGCGAGGAACCCGATGCTGCTCCCAGAAGCGCTTTCTTGCGCTCGGTGGCCCCCAGGGATCCCGTCAAGAGAACCGGGTTGAGCCGCGCGGTCATGTCAGGACCGAGGGTCTTGATGAGTGAGCGAAAATGTTGGCTCGCCAGAACTTCGGTGGGTGCGAGCAGGGCGGTCTGTCCGCCGGACTGGGCGACAGTGACCATCGCGGTGGCTGCCACCACGGTTTTTCCGGATCCCACCTCACCTTGAACCAGCCGATTCATGGGATGGCCGCTACTCATATCGGCATGAATCTCTTCCACCACGGCGAGCTGATCATCAGTGAGGGTGAAGGGGAGACCCGTGATGAACGCATTCGTCAGCTCCCCCGGTTTTCTGGGTGTGCTGGTGTGGGCGAGGTTTCTCGCCCTCCGGCGAACCAGCGCACTTTGCACAAGAAACGCTTCGTGAAAGCGCAGTGTTTCTCTCGCGGCCCTCCACTGCTGCTCCTCGGCTGGCCTGTGAATATCGTTGAGCGCTTGGCGGAAGGCAACCACGTTCTCTGCCGCAGCGATGTCGGGGGGTATCGGGTCTGGCACGTCGTCGAGAACATCGAGTACCACCCCGATGGCTTTGGCTATCTGCCAACTCGCAAGCACTGAGGTCGCGGGGTAGAGAGGAATAGGGCGCTTTGCCCATTCTTCGCCCCGCGATGCGCCTTCGTGGTCGGAGGAAAATAGCTCGTAGTCCGGATGGGTGAGCTGTCTCTCCCCACGGAACGCTCCCACCTTGCCAGCGAACATGCCCCTGGCGCCTGGGACGAGGTCTCTTTGGCGCCACGCCTGATTGAAAAAAGTGAGTGTCACGCCTCCGGTTCCATCCGAGATGACCACCTCGAGTATCGAGCCTCTTTTCTGCCTCATGGGGCGCTGGGAAACAGAGACCACTTCGGCAACCAGGGTGACCTGTTCGCCCACGGGGACACCTGCAATGGAGGTGAGCTCACCCCGGGAGGCATAGCGCCTCGGATAGTGGGTGAGGAGGTCACCCACGGTGCTGTATCCAAAGGCTTTCTCGAGAGCTTTCTGGGTGCGATCACCCAACACCCCTTTGAGTGGGGTTTCTAGCTGCACGCTCACCCCTTCACGCTAGCGCCTGCCACCGCCAGTCCTCAGAAAGCCCGCTAGCGTTGTGGAGTGACCAGAATCATTGCCGGTGACGCGGGTTCTCTTCGTCTCCACGCTCCCGCAAAAGCTTCGAGACCAACGTCTGACCGTGTGCGGGAAGCAATCTTCTCCAGGCTCCACTCGGTGATGGAACTTCGGGGTGCGCGGGTGATGGATTTATTTGCTGGGACCGGAGCACTCGGTTTGGAAGCACTCTCCCGTGGGGCGAGGGAGTTGTGGTTGGTGGAGAAAAATCCTCAGGCTGCCACCGTTATCTCCCACAACCTGGCGGTGGTGACCCCTGCTCTTTCACACCAGGCCGCTACTCACCTCATTCGATCTAGTGTGAGCAGGTTTCTTGCTACTGCGCCAACCATCCAGGCCGATGTCGTTTTTCTCGACCCCCCGTATGAGTATTCTTCTGCGTCACTCGCGTCTGCCCTCAAGTCTTTGGCACCCTGGTTGGCGGAGGGTGCACTGGTGGTGGTGGAGCGAAGCGCGAAATCGGGTGAACCCGAGTGGCCGGAAGGCATGCAACCGTTGGAGCCAAGAACCTATGGTGACACGCTCGTATCGATGGCTCAATTCGAAAAGGGGTCCCAGCCTCCAGTTGATGGATCGAGTTTCTGATCCCCTAGGAGAACTTCTGAGGGGCCTGATGCGACTGCTCCTATCCTCCTGAAGCCATCCGGCAGAGGGGTGCCGGGCGGGAACGTCGCGAGCAGGCCGTGGTCTTCTCCGCCGGTGAGCGCGTGGTGATCGAGTCCAGCCTCGACGTCCAACACCATAGTCACCGTGCTCGCTGTCGCCATACGGGAGCAATCGAGCACCAGGCCATCTGAAATGTCCATCATCGCGGTGGCGCCTGCCTGCGCTGCGACAGGTCCCAGAGAAATAGGTGCGTGTGGTCGAAGGTGGTGTGCCACGGCTCTGCTGGTCTTCACCAACTCGGGTATCTGATCTGCCGATGACGCCGCCAAAATCTCCAGGCCCTGGTGCGAGAGTCCCAATTCGCCGGCAACCGCGATGATATCTCCAGGCCGCGCCCCTGAGCGTAGGACCGGCTTTCGGCCTTCGAGGGAGCCGAGCACCGTCACGGCTATGGTCATCACAGGGGCTCTACTCAAATCACCCCCGAGCACCCCCGCGTGGGGGGTGTGTGCGGTGATTCCCTCCGCGAAGCCTCGCGCCAGGTCGCTCAATCTGTGAAACGGTGTGTCAGCGGGAACTGCCACCGCGATTTCATACCCCAGAACAACACCGCCCATGGCCGCGATATCGGCCGCGTTGCTGGCAATGGCCTTGAAACCCACATCACCCGGAGTCGACCAGTCGAGGCGAAAATCTGGCCCCTCGATCATCATGTCACTGCTGACGAGGACGGAGGAATCGGGCATGTCCACAACGGCGGAATCATCGCCTGGGCCGAGCGTCGTCCGATTGCCGGTGGGCAAAAGAGGAAGCAAGGCGGCAAGCGCTGCTCCCTCGCCTATCTCGTGCAGGGTGGCATCGGGTGAGAATTCACTCATGTGCACCACGCTAGCCTGACTCTGTGAGGCTTCGAGCACCGATTCTGACGAGCGCACTGGTGCTGTGCACCGGAGTAGTGACAGGGTGTGCTCCGACGGTGAACATTGAGGCCGCCGAGTTCGCCAACTCGCCCAACTGCGCCAACATGATTGTTCGACTTCCGCAGAGCGTCGCGGAGCTCGATCGAAGGACCGTAAATGCTCAAGCGAGTGCTGCTTATGGCAATCCGGTGGCGGTCATTATTCGCTGTGGTCTTCCCACGCCACCGCCGAGCCCGCTTCCCTGCTTCACCATCGACCAGGTTGACTGGTTACGAGATGATTCCGACTCGCCAAACTTTGTGTTTACTACCTATGGTCTGGACCCCGCAACGGAAGTCATAGTCGATTCCACAGCAGTCTCCGGAACGCAAGTCTTACAGGAGATTTCTCGGGCAGTGGGAACACAATCCGCGCCCCTCGCGCAATGCCTTGATCCGGTGGATGCGCTGAACTAGGCCCTAGGCCCATCCAAGCCGACAAGTTTGCCGGCGATACCGCCCGCGGCTCGTAGGGCAACACCCTGACCGAATCCGCTGTGGGGTGCAACAGTGGGGCTCTTGATTGCTTCCTCCAGGGCATCTTCTAAGACTCGAAGCGCTGGGTGCGTAGGTGCCCACAAATACAGGGATAGCGCGCCGGGAATCGTGTTGACCTCATTGACAAACACATCACCGGTTTTCTCATCCCACAGCAGATCTACTCGAACTATTCCGGTCAACCGGGTGACGTGGGCTACCTTCGTGGCAAGTTGCCTAGCTGCCTCGTGCACCGCGTCAGGAGCTAGTGCTGGGAATTCGCGCGGCGCGTGTGTGAGGCCTGCTCCTCCCCCTGCAAGATATTTCTCCTGATACGAATACAGACCCGTCTTTTCTCCGGCCTGGCGAAGCGGCCGCTCGAGGGCAGTCAGCTCGAGAGCTGGATAGGTCCGGAACGAGATGTTGAGGTCTACCAGTTCTGGCCGGTAGGGCTCCACCACGGCGCCGGCCTGGAGGTGCGGTGAGGAGTTCGCCACGGTTCGTGCCGTAGCCACATCGTCCACAATTTCAATGCCGATAGAGGACCCGCCAAAGCGCGGCTTCACAATGTAGGGACCACGGAAGGAGGGGTCATCGCTCTCGAGCAAAGCCTCTCTCGGCAAGGACGCGATCCCAGAAGCGTGCATCAGCCCCCCAAAAGCGAGCTTGTCCATGCCCACAGCGCCCGCATACACGCTCGATCCGGTGGCTGGAATATCGA
>JBJOIK010000079.1:0-4390 GCA_046047135.1 Actinomycetota bacterium | reverse complement strand
GGCCCAGGCGGTCGCCGCCGAAATCGGTTCAACCGATGTGGCCATCGGAGTCGGTATCGATGTTCGAAGCGAGAGCGCTGTGAGGGACGCTCTGAATAGGTCGGTCCTCGCGTTTGGCGGTGTCGACATCGTGGTGAACAACGCAGGGGTTTCGTCTTCCAAGCCACTTCTCGACACCACTGAAGCCGACTGGGATTTCCAGCACGACATCATGGCGAAGGGGTCGTTCTTGGTCTCCCGGGAGAGTGCCCGGATTCTGATTGATCAAGCCATGGGCGGCGACATCGTCTACATTTCGTCCAAGAACTCTGTGTTCGCAGGACCGAACAACATTGCCTACTCCGCTACCAAGGCAGACCAAGCTCACCAAGTGCGATTGCTCGCAGTGGAGCTGGGGGAATTTGGTATCAGGGTCAATGGAATCAACCCTGACGGGGTCGTCAGGGGGTCTGGAATTTTTGCTGCTGGTTGGGGAGCGAACCGAGCCAAGACCTACGGGGTGAAAGAGGAAGACCTTGGCAAGTTCTATGCTCAGCGCACCATTCTCAAACAGGAGGTAGTTCCAGAAAGTGTGGCGGACGCGGTTTCGGTTCTCACGGGTTCCGATCTTCGCCTCACGACCGGAGCCCACATCCCTGTTGATTCGGGAGTGGCCGCGGCCTTTCTGCGATGAGCACGGTAATCGCAGTCGACTTGGGCGCCACGAGCGGTCGAGTCATTGCAGGGCGGATAGAGAGCGGGGTCATTCACCACGAGGTGGTCCATCGTTTTCCGAACGGTCCTGTCACGGCGACGGATGGTCTGCATTGGAATGTGAGCGGACTGTTTGCTCATGTCCTCGAAGGTATGAAAAGAATTGGCAGCTCCGGGGAGAAGGTCGCCTCAATCGGCGTCGATTCGTGGGCTGTCGACTACGGCCTGCTCAAAGACGGCGAGCTACTCAGGGAGCCCTTTCACTACCGTGACGAGCGCACGGCCAGGGGGGTTTCGAGTGTTCACGAGGTGATGCCGTTTGAGACACTTTTTTCACACAATGGTCTGCAATTCCTGCCCTTCAACACGATTTACCAGTTAGCCGCCGAGGACTGGAGCGGTGTCGCGGGGGATGCCCAGTCACTCCTGCTCGTTCCAGATTTGCTCAACTTCTGGTTGACGGGTCAGTCCCGTCTTGAGGTCACCAACGCCTCCACCACGGGACTGCTCGACATTCACACCGGTGATTTGAGCGACGACCTGATTGCGGTGACGGGGGCTTCTCGAGGACTCTTTGCTCCCCTCATTCAGCCAGGTCAGATTGTCGGAAGCGTGGCCAGCCGGGTGTCGGAGGAGGTTGGAATCTCAGCGCCAGTCGTTGCTGTGGGATCGCACGATACGGCGTCCGCGGTTTTGGCAACTCCGCTGAGCTCACCGGAGAGCGTATATATCTCCTGCGGGACGTGGGGCTTGGTGGGCTTGGAATTGGAATCACCCATACTCACCGAAGACGCGATGACGTCCAATTTCACGAATGAGCGCGGCGTCGATGATCGCATTCGTTTCCTTCACAATGTGATGGGTTTGTGGTTGTTGAACGAGAGCGTTTCTCACTGGAATTCACGTGGTGATTCCAGAACTGTTGAAGATTTTGTGAACGCGGCAGCCTCCTACAGTGGGCCAACACCGGTATTCGATGTGAACGACCCGGTATTCATGGCACCCGGTGATATGCCCGCGCGCATCTCGGCGTGGCTTGCAGAACATGATCAACCCCAACCAGCAGATGACGTCGGGATTGTAGCGAGCATCATCGAGAGCCTCGCCCTCGCGTTTGCGCAGACGGCTAGGCGCGCATCGGAGCTTGCTGGTATTCGCATGAGTGATATCTCGATGGTGGGTGGTGGTTCCCTGAACCGCCTGCTGTGCCAGCGTCTAGCTGACCATGCAGGGGTGCCGGTCATTGCGGGTCCAGTGGAAGCGACGGCACTGGGGAATATCCTGGTTCAAGCCCGAGCAGCCGGAATTGTCTCGGGTGACTTGGACGCCCTGAGGGGACTACTGCGAGGGTCAAGTAGCCTTGTCTCCTACCAGCCACTCAAGGAGGCACTGTGACCAAGCGTCGTTTTCCAAGGCCAAAAGAGTTGGCACCACTTTTGAAGTTCAAGGCACCGAGTCTGAAGTTCAAGAAGCGCCGCCTGGAGTCAGCTCTCACCGTCTGGGATTTGCGGACAATCGCCAAGCGGAGAACTCCTAAAGCCCCGTTTGACTACTGTGATGGGTCTGCAGAGGCCGAACTCTCGCTCGCCCGCGCGAGACAAGCTTTTGAGGATGTCGAATTCCATCCCGCCATCCTCCGGGATGTCTCGAATGTGTCCACCTCCTGGAAAGTCCTCGGAAAACCCGTCGCTTTCCCGGTGGGAATTGCCCCGACCGGCTTTACCCGCATGATGCACCACGAGGGTGAGGACGCTGGTGCGTCGATTGCCGAGAAGTGGGGAGTGCCCTTCACGCTCTCGACCATGGGAACAAGGTCGATCGAGCACGTCCAGAGCGTTGCACCGACGGGTCGTAACTGGTTTCAGCTCTACATGTGGAAAGACCGTGATCGCTCGATGGAGTTGGTGGACCGGGCCGCGAAAGCCGGCTGGGACACGCTCGTCGTGACCGTAGACGTCCCTGTTGCAGGAGCCAGGCTCCGGGATAAACGAAACGGCTTCTCAATCCCGCCAGCGCTCACGGTGGGCACGGTACTTAATGCGTTGCCGAGACCGTGGTGGTGGTTTGATTTCCTCACCACCGACCCTCTCGAGTTTGCATCAGTGTCTTCCTGGAATGGCACGGTGGCGGAGTTGTTGGACCACATGTTCGATCCCACGGTGACCTATGAAGACTTGGCTTGGATCAAGAAACAGTGGCCAGGAAAAATATTGGTCAAGGGCGTGCAGTCGGTCCAGGACGCCAAAGATCTCGCAAAAGCCGGGGTCGATGGCATCGTGCTCTCCAACCACGGTGGTCGTCAGCTCGATCGAGCACCCATTCCTTTCCACCTTCTGCCTCAGGTGGTGAAGCAGGTGGGCAAGGACGTTGAGGTTCACGTGGACACCGGCATCATGTCGGGCGCTGACGTGATTGCCAGCATCGCAATGGGGGCAAAGTTCACGTTTGTCGGGCGAGCTTATCTTTACGGGTTGATGTCGGGTGGGGCAGCCGGTGTCGACCGGATGTTCCAGATTGTGACTGAACAAATGACGAGGACGATGCGCCTTCTCGGCGTTTCTTCGCTCGAGGAGCTCGAACCAGGGCACGTCACTCAACTCCAGCGACTTATTCCGAGAGCGTCGTCATGAGACTCCGGTCGGGAGGGGGAGCTGTGATTGTAACGATTCACATACAAACGCCCCTAACATCCCCAGACACCCTAGGAATCAATTAGTGTTAGCGTTATTGAAACGATTCAAAAATCGAGGTAAGTGCAATGGTGCCCTCTAGCCCCGCTCCTGGACAGGCCGTCCTGGAGATGACGCACGTCGCGAAATCATTCGGTGGAGTCAAAGCTCTCGTCGACGCTGGTCTGACGTTGTATGCCGGTGAGGCGCACGCCCTGCTCGGTGAAAACGGTGCCGGAAAATCAACACTTCTCAAAACCTTGGCAGGAGTTCACCGGGCAGATGCGGGAAGCATCACGTTGCACGGAAAACCCTTCATCCAGGGCAACACCCGGGACTCAATCGAGCAAGGAATTGCCGTCATTTACCAGGAACCAAGCCTGTTCCCGGACTTGACGCTGGCAGAAAACGTTTTCATTGGTCGTCAACTCACACGCAATGGATTGGTCGACTGGGCCGCGATGGAACGCGAAGCGAAAGAACTCTTTGCTCGCTTGGGAGTTAATCTTGACCCCCACCACAAGGCTCGCGGCATTTCGATAGCCGACCAGCAAATCGTGGAAATCGCCAAAGCCCTGTCGACTGATGCCACCGTCATTGTGATGGACGAGCCCACGGCTGCGCTGTCCTCCAAAGAAGTTGAGCGTTTGTTCCAGGTGGTGCGAAACCTGCGAGATGAGGGTAGCGCCGTGGTGTTTGTGAGCCACCGCCTCGATGAAGTTTTCGCTCTGTGTGATCGGATGACGGTGATGCGGGACGGTTCCACGGTCGGGACGTCACTCATTTCGGAGACCTCAGAAGCGGAAGTCGTCAGGATGATGGTGGGCCGTGAAGTCTCCGAACTTTTCCCCAAGCTTCCTCCCAAAATTGGAGACGTTGTACTGGAGGTGAAGAATCTGAGCCTGGAGGGGCAATTCACCGATATTTCCTTCGAGGTTCGAGCAGGCACAAAAGCCGAACTGGAAGGTGTCTTGGGCCAGGTCGCCCAGGCACACATCGCCAGAGGCGCTGCCGACGGAGATGCGCGC